>JANOBO010000239.1:0-21785 GCA_031411695.1 Verrucomicrobiaceae bacterium | reverse complement strand
GCCAAAGGAAAGTGTTCTTCATCATGAGCAGGCAGGTTGACCGTGCAGCATAACGGGCAACGGTGATTCCCTCTCGCGCGGATCACACACATCAAGTCCGCCCCCGCCAATCCGAAATCCGATATCCGCAATCTGCATCCCGTGAAGCCCGTCTTTGAAAAAGTGCCGCAACGACAGTGGGAGTCCTTTGACTGCGAGGTGATCTCCGGGCGGGACTATGCCACGCGCTGGCACTTTCATCCGGAGTTCCAGATCACACTGGCGCTGAAGAGCGAGGGTCACCGCATCGTCGGCGATGACATCTCCCCGTTGCGTGATGGCGATCTGGTGCTCGTCGGGGCAAACCTTCCCCACGTCTGGCATCAAGATCAAAGCCGGGGTCGCGATGACAAGGCCGTGCGCGCCATCGTGATCCGATTTCTCGACACCTTTCTCGGCGAGGAATTAATGGCAAAGCCGGAGCTGGAAGACGTGCGCCGCCTCCTGTACCGCAGCAGCCGGGGATTTCAGATCACAGGCAAGACGCGCGATGTGGTGGCGAGGAAAATGGACACGCTGGCCCGGTGCGACGGCCTCGCGCGGGTGGTCGAGCTTCTCGGCATCCTCGATGTGCTGTCGAAGTCGAAGGAGATGAAGCCTCTGGCCAGCGCCAGCTACGCGCCCGCCCTGAAACATGAGGACCAGGACCGCATGGAGCGGGTCTGCGACTACATCCAGACACATCTCACCGATGAGATCGAGCGCAGCCACCTCGCGAAGATCGCCAATCTCAGCGCAGGCGCGTTCAGCCGCTTCTTCGGATCCCGGATGGGCAGGACCGTGCCCGAGTACGTGAACGAGCTGCGCATCGGCCGCGCTTGCAACATGCTCGCCGAGGACAAGCTCAACATCACCGACATCGGCCTCGACTGCGGCTTCCGAAACCTCGCGAACTTCAACCGCCGCTTCCGCCAGATCGTGAAGACCACCCCGCGCGAATACCGGCGGAGATTCGCCAAGGCCAGCGGAGGCTAGGCCACCGGCCCGAAAACGGCCCAGTGCTTTCAGCCTCAGAACCAATTCCCTGAATGGGTGAAGGCTAAAAAGCCTCGGTCCCGTGACGGGCGTGGACGCCTGTCCTTCGGTCATGCACCCGTCGCATCCGATCAAACTGCACATCAATGGGACAAGGGATGGCGGTGTTGCGAGGCACACCTGCCCGCGCTAGGGTCAGCGCATGAAGTTGACTTTGGATGTTCCTGACGAGCTGGCGGCCTTGCTTCATGAGCTTGAGCCCGAGGACGGCCGGGCGGTGTTGGTGGAGACGGTTTGCGGACTCTATTCCCGGCGCAAAATCACCAGCGGAAAAGGCGCGCGGCTGCTGGGACTGGACCGCTTTGGCTTTCAACAGGAACTGGGCAAGCGCGAGATTCCACTTCACTACACGTTAGAGGATTTGAAGCATGACGCCGCGTCTGCCCGTGGTCAGTGACACCTCTCCGATCTCGGCGCTGGTCGTCATGGGCTGGCTCGACTGGCTGCGCATGCGATGGGACGCGGTGCATGTGCCCGATGCGGTTTGGAATGAATTGCAGCGGCGTAGCACGCCTTTCCATTGGGAGGTGCTGGAGGATGCCCGGTCGGACGGATGGCTTCGTGTCACCTCCGCCACGAATTCTAACGACATTGCCGATCTCATGGCTGCGGATTTGCACCCGGGCGAGTGTGAGGCCATCGTGCTGGCGCAGGAACTATCGGCCGGCTGCCTGCTCATGGATGAGCGGGACGGACGCAGGGAGGCGGAATCGCGAGGTCTTCACATCACAGGTACGGTGGGCATGGTTTTGTGGGCTAAATTTCAGAATCTCATACCTTCCGCGCGCGATGCGGCGCTGGAACTGCGACATCGCGCGAGGTTCTTTCTTGATGACGATCTGATCGGCCACATTGGCAGGGAGGCTGGCGAAGCCAGCGGAGGCTAGGCCACCCGCCTGTCCTCCGGCGCTCACTTCCCCGCTTCCCGCACGCCTGTGCCTTCGCGTTTCGTGAGCGCATCGCCCAGCTCGGCGCGCATTTGCTCCGCATAGCCTTCTAATTTTGTCACCATGTCCGGATTCTTTTCCGCCATGTTCTGGCTCTCGCTGATGTCGGTGTAGAGGTCGTAAAGCTCGGGCTGCTCGAGTTTGACGTTCTTATACTTCGCGGGGATGCCGCCTTTGCCACCAGGCTCGCCGCCGAGCGTGCGATAGGCGTGCGGCAGTTGCAGCTTCCATTTGCCATCGCCGCTGGTGATGGCCTGGAGTTGATTCTGCTCGTAGTAAAACGCATAAAACTCGTGCGGGTTCGGCGCGTCGCCCGCGATGACGGGCCAGACATTGAGGCCGTCGATTTTGTGTTCCGGCAGTTTGGCACCGAGGAGGTGCGCGAGCGTTGGGAAGATGTCGATGGTCATGAGCATCATGTCGCTCGTGGTGCCAGCGGGGATGTGACCGGGCCAGCGCATGAGGCATGAGACGCGCGTGCCGCCTTCCCAGTTCGTGCCCTTGCCTTCACGCAGCGGGCCTGCGGAGCCTGCGTGAATCCCGTAGCTGAGCCAAGGGCCGTTGTCGGACGTGAAGATCACCAGCGTGTTTTTCTCCGCGTCGGCTGCCTTCAGCGCATCGAGCACCTGGCCGACGGACCAGTCCACCTCCATCATCACATCACCAAAGAGGCCCTTCCCGGATTTGCCTTTGAATTTGTCGCTCACATACAGCGGCACATGCACCATGCTGTGCGCGAGGTAGAGCAGGAAGGGCTTGCCCTTGCTCTTCTCGATGAACTTCACCGCGCGCGTGGTGTAGTCAGTGGTGAGATGCGTTTGATCCTCGGCAGTGACGTCGGGATTGATCACCTCATTGCCTTCGATCAGCGGCAGTTTCGGAAAGCCTCCCTTGCCGCCTTTGGGCCGCTCCGGGTGATACGGCCACATGTCGTTCGAGTACGGCAGGCCGTAATATTCGTCGAAGCCGTGCTGCAACGGAAGAAACTGCCTCAAGCTGCCGAGGTGCCATTTGCCGATGGCGCACGTCGCGTAGTTCTTCTGCTTCACGAGTTGCGCCAGCGTCATTTCCTTCTCGCTGATGCCATGCTTCGCATTGGGACCCAGCGCGCCGTGGATGCCCAGGCGGTTCGGGTAACAGCCGGTCATCAGCGCGCAACGCGAGGCGGAGCACACTGGCTGCGCGACGTGGAAGTTCGTGAACTTGCGCCCCTCAGCCGCGAGCCGGTCAATATTCGGCGTCGCATACCCCTGCGCACCAAAGGATGCGATGTCCGCGTAGCCCAGGTCATCCATGTTGATGACGACGATGTTCGGCGTTTCAGCGGCGAAGGCCGTGGTGCCGACGAGAAGGAAGAGAGCGAAGAGGCGGGTCATGGAGGAGAAGGGATTGGGATTCAGTGCTCAGTAGTACCACGGTGCGGAACGCATTTGCGGACGCGCTCTTGCCGACACCTGGATTTCTGAGCACCGAATACTGGTTCCCGAGAACCAAAGAGCAAAGCTGCTCGTCCTCTCACTCCCGCGCGAACTTCCCGTCCACCAGCCGCATCATGCCGCCCTCGTTCTCGTCGCGCAGCGCCTCAGGGAGGCAATCATCTGGAAAGCCCTGATAGCACACCGGCCGCACAAAGCGGTAGATGCCCGCGGTGCCGATGCTGGTGAAAAACGAGTGCGATGCGGCGGGATAGGGGCCGCCGTGGTGCATCGATGGGCATGGCTCGATGCCGGTGCCGAAGCCGTTGAAAATGATGCGGCCGACCTTGCGCTCGAGGATGCGCACCAGCGGCGAAAACTCGCGCAAATCCTCCGCAGTGCCGTGGATCGCCGCCGTGAGCTGGCCTTCAAGTCCGCGCGCAAAGGCGAGCAACTCGTCCGCCGTGCCGCACTCAGTGATGATCGAGCACGGGCCGAAGACCTCGCGGTGCAGCGATGGATTCGCCTCGAAGGTCTGGAGGTCGGTCGTGAAAATCTGGCAGGCTGCCTGCGTCGCCTCGGGGTTTGGTACCGCCTCGGATTTGCCCGCAAGCTTGAGACCCGTGATTTGACTCCACGCACCGACTCCCGAATCGAACGCCTCGTTGATGCTGCGGTGCAGCATCGTCGCGGGCGCGACTTTCGCCGCGAGTTCACCCGCGCTTTGCACAAAGGTATCCAGCTCCGCGCCCTTCACTCCCAGCACCAGCGCGGGGTTCGTGCAAAACTGGCCGGTGCCCATGTTCACCGATTGCACGTAGGCCTCGGCCATTTTCGTCGCGCGTTCCTTCAGAGCGCGGGGCAAAATGAAAACTGGATTCACCGAGCCCATTTCTCCGTAAAACGGAATCGGCTCCGGCCGCGCCGCCGCGACATCCATCAGCGCGCGACCTCCGCGCAATGAACCTGTGAAGGCCACCGCGCGGGTGAGCGGATGCCGCACCAGCGCGACACCGATCTCGTTGCTCTTCCCGTGAAGGACCGAGAACGAGCCCGCAGGCAAACCCGTTTTCTGCAACGCTGCGTAAACCGCGCCTGCGAGCATCTCGCACGTTCCCGGATGAGCCGGATGTCCTTTGACGACAACCGGGCAACCGGCAGCCAGCGCGCTCACCGTGTCAGTGCCGACCACGCCGATGGCGAAAGGAAAATTGCTCGCGCCAAACACGACGACAGGGCCGATGGGCAGCAGCATCTGCCGCACATCCGGCCTTGGTACCGGCTGACGGTCCGGCAGCGCGCGGTCGATGCGCAGATTCGCCCACGAACCATCGCGGATCAGCGCGGCGAACATTTTGCATTGTCCGACCGCACGGCCGCGCTCTCCCGTGAGCCGCGCCATCGGCAGCGCCGTCTCCGCATGAGCGCGCTCCAGCAGCGCGTCGCCCAACGCGACAATCTCATCGGCCAGCGCATCGAGAAATCTCGCGCGCGTCTCCGCAGGCGCGAGGCGCAGCTCGTCACACGCGGCATCGGCAGCGTGCAGCGCGTCGTTGACGAGCGCAGTGCCCTCGCCAAAGCCCGGCTCGAGGGACTGGCTGTTGCTGGGATTGGCTGCTTTGAAAAGAGGTTCCGTCGGCGCGACGGCCTTGCCTGCGATGAAATGGTTTCCGGTGAGTGTCATGGTGAAAAAGTGGTGCGACCCGCTGGGTGGCACTCACTCAGAGCAAGTGCAACAGGACCGGTTGCGCCACATTCAATTCGCCATCGTGTTCGTCAACACGCCAATCTCCGCAATGCGCCGCCCGTTTCAGGCCAGACGCAAGTCCAGCCTGTCATCGCCATTCAGATCGAGGACGACAACGGTCGCCCGCCCAATGGCTGTCTTGGCTGAAATGACATGGCCATTCCACTCGAAGTGATCGCTCCATGAATCGCGACGCGGATGAAACAGTTCCGTGATGCTGCCGGTGGTCGGATCGATGCCCGTGAGATTGGTTCCCTTGCGCAGGTTGCAGTCAATGCAGGCGAGGCAGAGGTTGTCGCCGACGTCGGAGCCGCCGTGTTTCTTTGGGCGGATATGCTCGATGTGCAGCGCGGCCAACGGCGACTCTTCTTGATGAAGCTGGCAGTACTCGCAGCGATGGCCGGCGCGTTTCCGCACGAGTCGCCGCACTGCCTCTGTCATCGAGTTGTGTCCTCCTTCATCCGTTGCGCCTCGCGGCGAAGCACGGCCACGAACTTGTTCGCCCTCACATAGCCCTCATATTCGGCAAGCTCGTCGTCCGAGAGCAAGCCTTCGGTGCTCTTTGATGAAAGCTGCTCGATCCGCGCTCTCAACGATTCATCCGGCTGTGCGGCAAGCACCACGCCCTCTTTGCCTGGAAGTAGCAAATGCAACAGAGGCGCGACACCACGATGAAAAGCGGCTTGAATGCTCATGGCGGTGATTATCACTCCTCCATCGAGTTCGTCAAAGTCCCAATCCCCTCGATCGTGATGCTCACCGCGTCGCCGCTCTTCAGCGTGAACTCATCTCCCGGCACGATGCCCGTGCCGGTCATCAGCAGCGCGCCAGTGGGGAAGGTGTTGTCGCGGTAGAGAAAGCTGACGAGCTCGTGCGGCGTGCGTTTGAGCTGCGACACGGTGGTCTCACCGCTGAAGACGGATGCGCCGCCGCGCGCGATGTCGAGGATGATGCGCGTCGTGGGCGCTGGCGGCTCGCTCTGCACGAGGATGCACGGTCCGACAGATGCGCAGCGGTCAAAGCACTTCGCCTGCGGAAGGTAGAGCGGATTCTCCCCCTCGATGTCGCGGCACGACAAATCATTGCCGATGGTGTAGCCGACGATCTCGGCGCGCGAGTTGATGACGAGCGTGAGTTCCGGCTCGGGCACCATCCACTTGGAGTCGGAGCGCAGATGCATCGCGGCTCCGGGCTTGGCGACGCGCTGCGGCGTGGCCTTGAAAAAAATCTCCGGCCGCTCCGCCGCATACACGCGGTCATAGAAGCTGCCGCCGCCCGCGTCCTTACTCTCTTCCATGCGTGCGGTGCGGCTGCGGAAGTAGGTGACCCCGGCCGCCCAGATCTCCTGCGTCTGCACAGGCGCGAGAATGGTCTCTCCGCCTGGCGCGTCCACGGCAGGAGAGTTTGCGATGCATGACGCGAGATGGCCGCGCAGGTTTGCGTGATTGAGCAGCGCGTCAAAGTCATCTCCAGGCACGCGATGCCAGTTATCGTTTTTCTCGACGAAGAATCCTGCGGTCGTGCGGTGGAGGTGCATGAGGTGTGGGCTGAGACTAGGCGGATCGCCCGGTGCATCAACCCGCGCGTGCATTGAAACTTGCGTTCATTCGCGAAAGCGCGAACAAAGTCGCCATGCTGAATTACATCTGGGCATATCTCCTGATCATTGGCCTGCTCGTGGCGGGATTTGTGGGCAGGATTTCCGGCGACGGCAATGTGATGACGGAGGCCTTCGCGGCGGCGGAAAAGGCAGTCATGGGCATCGCGCTGCCGCTGGCGGGCATGATGATGTTTTGGATGGGCGCGCTGCGTTTGCTGGAAAAGGCAGGCGTGCTGGAAGCGGTGGTCAGGGTGGTGTCTCCCGTCTTGAAGAAGCTTTTTCCCAATGTGCCTGCCGGTCATCCAGCGCTCGGAGCGATTGTCATGAACTGGTGCGCGAACATGCTCGGCCTCGGTAATGCTGCGACGCCGCTGGGATTGAAGGCAATGGGCCATCTGCAGGAGCTGAATCCGCACAAGCAGAGCGCCAGCAACGAGATGGTGACCTTTCTCGCACTTAACACAGGCGCGTTCACACTCATCCCGATGACGGCCATCATCTATCTGAACACGGCGGGCATGGGGGAAGCGCCGCGGATCATCATGCCGACGATCCTGGCGACGCTGTGCGCCACGATCGCGGCGGTGGTGGCGTCAAAGACGTTTCAGCGCTTGCCTTGGTTTGCAGTGCGGGCGGATGAAAATGATGACGCCGCTCAGACGACCGCAACGGACCCGCTGCCGACGCGCCAAGCGGATGCGATGAGCCCCATGGCCAAAGGCCTGCTGCTGCTGCTGACCTGTGCGTTTGTGGGCATCGCGGTGCTGGAGTTTGGCCAGGAGAAATGGCGGCATGACTTGAAGAACGCGCTCGGCATCGGTGCGGTGCTCGATCAGGCCGATGCGCGCGCCACGGAGTCGAAGGCGAAGTTTGCACTGCTGAAGACAGAGTCGGCCAAGTATGAGATTGCCGCGTCGAAGGATGACCTGCCTGTTTGGCGCCGCGTGATGGATGGCGGCTCCAGCCTCGCCATTCCTGCCATCTTGTTGATCGCCGTGGGCGTCTCACTCGCGCGCAGGGTGAAGGTTTATGAGGAGTTCATCGAAGGCGCAAAGGAAGGCTTTCAAGTGGCAGTGCGCATCATGCCATTTCTTGTGGCGATGCTTTCCATGCTCGCCGTCTTGCGTGCGTCAGGTGTCTTCGCGTTGCTCGAGCACGCGATGGCGCCGTTGCTCGGGCGGGTCGGATTTCCGGTTGAACTCTTGTCGCTGGGCCTGATGCGGCCGTTGAGCGGCTCGGGAGCGAGCGGCATTCTCACAGAGATTCTCACGCGGCCCGATCTCACGGAGCAGGCGAAGTACACTGCGGCCATCATGTACGGCTCAACAGAGACGACGTTCTATGTGCTCGCCGTGTACTTCGGCTCCGTTGGCATTCGCAAGATTCGCCACGCACTGGTTGCCGGATTGACCGCCGATCTCGTCGGCATGGTGGCCGCTGTGGTGTTTGGGAAGCTGCTGTTCTAAAGTGGGGCGCCCTTCCAGGTTGCCCGCCACTGCAAGCCAGAGGCTTGCACCACTTTTCCGGAAGCTGCTCTTCTAAAGTGGTGCAACCTTCCAGGTTGCACTGCATCCTGAAGCTGCAAGCCAGAGGCTTGCACCACCTTCATGCTTCAACTCAGCCAAATCAAAATCCCTGTCTCGCACACCGAAGACGACCTCAAGGAAGCCGCCGCGCTCGTGCTCGGTTTGAAGCGCGGCGGGATCCGCGCGCTTACGATCAAACAGCGCGCCATCGATGCGCGGCGCGGTCAGGTGATGTTCAGCTACACGCTGCTGGTTGAGGTCGCCGATGAGGGAGCGCTGCTGCGCGATCGAGGCAAGCCCGGCCGCATCGAGCCCGCGCCGGATGAAGCGTATCGCGAGCTCACAAAGATCGCCGCGACCGGGGGCGCGCGATCTCCCGTGGTCGTGGGCACCGGACCTTGCGGCTTGTTTGCCGGGCTGCTGCTCGCACGCGCGAGATTGAAGCCCATCCTGCTCGAGCGTGGCAAGGCTGCGGGTGATCGCGCGCGCGATGTCACCGGCTTTTGGAATCGCGGCTGGGCCTTCAATCCAGAATCCAATGTTCAGTTCGGTGAAGGCGGCGCGGGGACATTCTCCGATGGGAAGCTCTACACGCAGATTCGTGACCGCGAGCATCGCATCCCGTGGCTGCTGCATGAGATGGTGAAAGCCGGCGCGCCCGAGGACATCCTCATCAAAGCCAAGCCGCACATCGGCACGGACCGCTTGATCAAGGTGGTGCGCGCCATCCGCGAGGAAATCATGGCGCTCGGTGGCGAGGTGAGGTTCGGGGCACGCGTGGCTGACGTGGTCATCGACGAGGGAGCGATGCGCGCCGTGATCCTCGCAGATGGAGCGGTGCTGGAGGCGGACCGGTTCATCTTCGCCATCGGCCACAGCTCGCGCGACACGTTTGAGATGCTGCACCGGCGCGGTGTGCCGTTTGAGGCAAAGCCATTTTCCATCGGCGTGCGCATCGAGCATCCGCAGAAGCTGATCGACAAGATGCTCTACGGCCAGTGGGCGGGAGATGCACGGCTCGGGTCCGCGCCGTACAAATTTGTCGCGCACTGTGCCACGGGCCGCCCGGCCTACAGCTTTTGCATGTGCCCCGGCGGGCTCGTCGTGGCCTCATCGTCCGAGGAAGGCGGCGTGGTGACCAATGGCATGAGCAGCTACGCGCGTGAGGAGGCAAACGCGAACAGCGGCTTCATGGTGGAGATCCGCGCAGAGGATTTCGGTTCGTCGCATCCGCTGGCCGGCATCGAGCTGCAGCGGAAATTTGAGCGCGCGGCGTTCACGCTCGGCGGTGGCAGCTACAAGGCGCCCGCGCAATTGCTCGGCGACTTCATGGCCGACAAAACCTCAACCGCCGCGCGTGAGGTGCAGCCATCTTATAAACCCGGCGTGGTGTGGGCAGATCTCCGTGAGTGTCTGCCGTCGGAGGTGATCGCCACGCTCAAGGAAGCCGTGCGCAAGATCGACAAGTCGCTCCCTGGTTTTGCAATGCGTGATGCGGTGATGACCGGGGTCGAGACGCGCAGTTCGTCTCCCATCCGCATCCCGCGTGATACGGCCACGCTCGAGTGCGTCGGGTTGAAGCATTTCTACCCCGCCGGAGAAGGCGCAGGTTACGCCGGCGGCATCATCTCCGCAGCAGCGGACGGCTTGCGCGTGGCGGAGGCTGTGATGAGGGCAGCTTAGTCACTCCGCAGCTGAAGCCGGTGACACCAGACACGGAGTGACTGGACTTCTTCACCGCACGAACAAGTTCAAATCACTTCGCCGCTTTCGCCAAAACGCCCGCCAACCTTTTGGCAAACGAGGCGGCGTCATTTCCGCCCACCTGCTGGTCCAACGACTCACCTGCTGAATTCAAGAACTCAATGTGAGGAATGCCTTGTACCTTGAATTTCTTGGCAGCCGCCCCAGTCGAGTTGTCATCTACGTCCAGGTAAGCCCAGACAAACTTGTCGTGAAACTCCTTCACCTCAGCGCTTGGATAGACGTCTTTTTTCATGGACTGACACGGCGGGCACCACGCTGCGGAGAAAATGAGAACCACGGGCTTGCCGGATTTTTTCGCATCGCTTAAGGCGCCGCGATAGCTGTGCTCAAACTTAGGGCTGCCTTTTGGAAAATCGGCCGCAAGGGCAGGCATGACGAGCGCAAACGAGAGAGCCAGGAAGATGAGCTTATTCATAATGGGCAGTGAGAATAGGGTTGGTGGAATGGGGAGGGCAAGGTCGGGTACAATTCGACCATCGTCCCGTTTGAATACGGCGGAGGAAACGGGCGAGTTGACAGTTTGTTGGCAAATTCTCATCGCCCGGATCGATTTGGCGTCAGCTTTAACGTCGGTGTCCATCATTGCCCGACGCCGCCTTTGCCACAAACTGCGCGCCTCATGCCTGATCATTCCCTGCTGCGCCGACTTCCTCAATCCACTGATTCTTCGGGGGACGATCTGCTCGCCGTCTTCCTGGATCACGTGAAGGAGATGAAGCTGGAGTTGTATCCCGCGCAGGAGGAGGCGGTGCTGGAGTTGTTCGATGATCACAATGTGATCCTCAACACGCCGACGGGGTCGGGGAAATCCCTCGTGGCGCTGGCGATGCATTTCCGCTCGCTGGCGATGGGGCGACGTTCTGTGTACACCTGCCCGATCAAGGCGCTGGTGAATGAGAAGTTCCTCGCGCTGTGTCGTGACTTCGGGCCGGACAATGTGGGCATGGCGACGGGTGATGCGACGGTGAACCGTCATGCGCCGATCCTGTGCTGCACGGCGGAGATCCTCGCAAACCACGCTCTGCGGGATGGCGCGCGCGTGCCGTTTCACGACGTGATCATGGATGAGTTTCACTACTACTCGGACAAGGAGCGGGGCGTGGCGTGGCAGGTGCCGCTGCTGACGATGGCCGGCTCGCGCTTTTTGATCATGTCAGCGACGATGGGCGGGACGGAGGTCTTCAAGGAGGCCATCACGCGACTGACGGGCACGGAGACCACAGTGGTCTCGTCAGCAGTGAGACCGGTGCCGCTGAAGTTCAGCTACGTGCAGACGGGAGTGGACGTGACGCTGCAGGAGCTGATGGCGGCAAACAGGGCGCCGGTGTACCTGGTTCACTTCTCGCAAAATGATGCCGCGCAGGCGGCGCAGGATTTGATGAGCCTGAATTTTTGCACGACGGCTGAGAAGGCTGCGATCAAGGAAGTGATGGCAGGCGCGAAGTTCACCAGCCCGTATGGGAAGGATGTGCGGAAGTTCCTCAGCCATGGCATCGGCATTCATCACGCGGGGTTGCTGCCGAAGTATCGCGTGCTCGTGGAGAAGCTGGCGCAGCGCGGCCTGCTGAAGGTCATCTGCGGCACGGACACTCTCGGCGTGGGCGTGAATGTGCCGATCCGCACCGTGCTGCTCACGCGCCTGAGCAAGTACAGCGGCGAGAAAGTGGCGACGCTGACCGCGCGTGATTTTCATCAGATCACCGGCCGCGCAGGGAGGCGCGGATACGATGACGTGGGCTACGTCGTGTGCCAGGCACCCGAGCACGTCATCGAGAACACGAAGATGGAGGCGAAGGCTGCGGGGGACGCGAAGAAGATGCGCAAGATGGTGAGGAAGAAACCGCCCGAAGGATTCGTGGGCTGGAATGAGGACACCTTCAAGAAGCTACAGGCTGCAACGCCGGAGCCGCTGGTGTCGCGCTTCCAAGTCTCGCACGGGATGCTGCTCCAGGTGCTGGGCCGCGAGGGCGACGGCTGCGCCGCGATGCGGCGATTGATCGCGGACTCGCACGAAACGATGAACGCGAAGAAGGCGCACGAAAAGCGTGCGTGGCAGCTCTTCCGTGCGCTGGCGGAGAGGAAGATCGTCGAGATCATCCCCCCGAGTCAGCGCGGTGACGCCGGGACGAAGCTGCGGCTCAATGTGGAGTTGCAGGATGATTTTTCGTTGAACCAATCGCTGTCGCTTTATCTCATCGACACACTGGCACTGATCGATCCCGCCGCTCCTGCCTACGCCGCCGATGTGATGACCTTGTGCGAGTCCATACTTGAGAACCCGGACATCATCCTGCGCCGGCAGCTCGATGCCGTGAAGACTGAGGCGATGACGGCGATGAAGAATGAAGGCGTGCCGTTCGAAGAACGCATCGCGAAGCTGGAGGAGCTGGAATACCCGAAGCCATGCCGGGACTTCATCTACCGCACATTCAACGCCTTCAGCGACGCGCACCCTTGGGTGGGCCAGGAAAACATCCGGCCGAAGAGCATCGCGCGGGAGATGTTTGAGAATTTTCGCAGCTTCGCCGACTACATCAACGACTACGACCTGCACCGTGCGGAAGGAGTTCTGTTGCGGCATCTTTCCAGCGTTCACAAAGTGCTGGCGCAGACGGTGCCGGACGCTTTCAAGACCGAAGCCGTGCAGGAGATGGAAGCTTGGCTGGCCGGCGTGCTGCGCGGGACGGACTCCAGCCTGCTCGATGAATGGGAGAAGCTGCGCGACCCCAGCTACAACGCCGACGCAATCGAAGCGGCCCCACCCGAAGCACCCGACATCACGCGAAACAAACGCGAGTTTACCGCGCTGATCCGCACGGAGATCTTCCGTTTTCTGCAAGGCATCGTCCGCGGCACGGTCGTCCTGCCTGAGCTGGATGCCTATCACAATGGCCACGACCGCATCCGCCTCGACAACGAAGCCCGCAACGGCCGCCACACTTATGTGGAGCCTGGCAAGGACGGAAAGACTTGGCGCGTCTGCCAAGTGCTGGTGGACCCGGACGAACTCAACGACTGGCAGTGCGAGTTCAGCATCGATCTCGCACAAGCGCGCGAGGACGGGAAGCCGACGCTGATCTTCAAATCGATGGAGCAGATTGGTTGAGCGACATAAAGACTGCCAGTTTGAATCGAACGAGTGCGCCGAAACACTCTCCGCTCTCCCAGTGGCGCCACCACCTTGGAATTCAAGGTGGTGGAGGCGAGGGGAGTTGAACCCCTGTCCGAATAACCATCAACCGCAGCGTCTCCATGCTCAGCCGGTCATTTGATCTCGATGAGAAGGCTTCGGTCGGCAGAATCCTCTTCACCCAGCGTCCTGTTAGATCTCGCTTTCGACCCGGTCGCCCGATCAGCCAGCCAGCCTGGTGGTAGCGTGTTTCCGGTCACCAGACATCACCGGAAAAACGTCGCGGGTCTTAAGCCGCGAGGGCAAGCTCGTTAGAGTCTGCTTTTGTTTGTTTGATGCGCGGATTTTACGAGGCCAACGCATCGTCCTCGGCATGCAGCTCCGATCTAAGGTCACCCGTCGAAACCAGGACGCCCCCTTCACGAAATCACATCGCAGATTAGCCGCGCCCACGCCACACCGCAACCGCGCGTTGCACTTTGTTGTCTTGCGCGCATGTGACCGCTGCGGAGCTTGCGCTCCTTTTTCAATCTCATGCATTTTCTTCTCGCCAATGACGATGGCATCGACGCCGCCGGGCTCAAATCGCTGGCGGAGGCGGTGGCGCTGCTGCCGGAAAGCAGGCTCACCGTTGTGGCGCCGGCGCGTGAGCAATCCCAATGCGGGCACCGTGTGACGACGCACGACGCGATCCACGTCGAAGAGCGCGGAGCGCATCGCTACGCCGTGCATGGCTCTCCGGCGGATTGTGTGCGCGTGGCGTTGTTCGGTCTCGCGATCCGCCCGGACTTTGTGGTGTCCGGCATCAATCACGGCGGAAACATGGGCCAGGATTTGGTGATCTCCGGCACCGTGGCGGCGGCGCGGGAGGCGGCGTATCACGGCGTGCGGGCAGCTTCCTTTTCCCATTACCTAAAGCACGGCATCGCGCTCGATTGGTCGCGGATGTCGGCGTGGACGGCTGAGGTGCTGCGCGAGCTGCTCGACGAGCCTGCGGCCGACGGCGAGTTTTGGAACGTGAACTTCCCGCACGTCGAGCCGGGCCCTGCCGCGCTGCCTCAAATCGTGCGCTGCGTTCCCGCACGCTCGCCTCTGCGCGTCGAGTTCGAGGCGGATGAATCCCGCACGCGGTTTCGCTACACGGCGGCATACTCGACCCGCCCGCAGGACGCCGGATCGGATGTGGAGACGTGCTTTGGCGGCAAGGTGGCAGTGTCTCGCCTGAGGGTGGGCTAGCCACGCGATTGTGGCCGCCCGTTGCAATGGCTCCGGTTTTCAGTGGCTGCGGTGCCGCGCGCGGTGCAATAAAGATCGCCGTGGTGTTGTTTCGTGGGCATCGCATTCCGCTTCCCGTATGAATCATCTGGGCCTCATCTTTTTCATTTCCCTCGCTGCCTTCTCGCACGCGGCGGAGCCATTGACCTTGAAGCTCTGGCCGGATGGGCCGCCGACGCCGATGTCGCCGAAGTCGGAGGCGACGAAGAAGCTCATCGCATCCTACGGCGGTGTCACGCCAACGCGTTTGAGCGATGTGACGGAGCCGACGATCACCGTGTATCGCCCTGAGAAACCCAACGGCACGTCCGTCATCGTCGCGCCGGGCGGCGGGTTCATGTTTCTGTCCTGGTCCTCCGAGGGCACGCAGGTCTGTGAGTGGCTGAACACACTCGGCGTGACAGCGGTGCTCTTGAAATACCGCGTGCCAACACGGGATGAGAACGAGCCCTTCACCATGCCGGTCGAAGACGCCCAACGCGCGATGGGCCTCGTGCGTCAACACGCCGAGGAGTGGCGGCTTAATCCAGAGCGTGTGGGCCTGCTCGGTTTCTCCGCCGGAGGAAATCTCACCGGCCATGCGGCTTGGGATCGCGGACCCCGCACCTTCCCGCAAAGCGCTGCGCTCGATGATCCACGCGGGCCCGATTTCATCGTTTTCGTGTATGGCGGCGGATTTCTCGATGCGGCGGATAAAACCAAGTTTCGCGCCGGCTTCTCCGTGCCCGCCGACGCGCCGCCTGCGTTCTTCCTCGTCGCGCATGACGACAAGACGAATCCAATCGAGGCTGCGATGCTCTACCTGGAGTACAAAAAGCACGGCATCCCGGCGGAGATCCACGTCTGCACGAAGGGCGGCCACGGCTTTGGCATGAAACGCGGGGCGCATCCCGTCAACGATTGGCCGCTGCGCTGCGCCGGGTGGATGCGCGCCATGGGATATCTCCACTGACACATTTGCGGACTCGCCGAAAGAAACGAAAGAAACAAAAGAAAATGATCTGACGGCAGTTTCCCTCTTTTGTTTTTTCCGTTTCCGTCGGTCATCCTCTCACCGCTCAACTATAAACACGCCATCCATGAAGCCCACCATCCTCTGCCTCGCACTCACCGCCTTTTCACTGCACGCCGCAGACCCGATTGAGCTGAAACTCTGGCCAAAGGGCGCGCCCGAGCCGGCGGGCTTCACCTCGGAGCCGGAGAAGGTCATTCCGCCGAAGGATGAGAAGGACGTCAAGCGCGTGACGAACGTGACCGAGCCGACGATCACACTTTTCAAGCCCGAAAAGCCAAACGGCACCGCAGTCATCGTCTGCCCGGGCGGCGGGTATCGCATCCTGGCCATCGAACATGAAGGCACACAGGTGTGCGAGTATTTGAACACCATCGGCGTCACCGGAGTGCTCTTGAAATACCGCGTGCCCGCGCGGAGCAAGGACGCACCGGGCAAGGAGCCGCTACAGGATGCGCAGCGCGCCATCGGTCTCGTGCGCCACCACGCCGCCGAGTGGGGCATCAAGCCCGACCGCGTGGGCATCCTCGGCTTTTCAGCCGGCGGCCATCTCACCGTCATGGCCACGCTGCATCCGAACGTGCGCCAGTACGAGATCGATGCCGCGTTCGATGTCGATGACGCCACGCCGGACTTCTCCATCCCCGTTTATCCCGCCTACCTCGTCGCGAAGGATGACACCTTCAAGCTCCTGCCCGACGTGAAGGTCACAGACAAGTCGCCGCCCATGTGCCTCATCCATGCCGGCGATGACAAAGGCACCACCAGTTCCAGCGGCAGCGCGCTGCTTTACCTCGAATACAAAAGGCTCGGCATCCCTGCGGAGCTGCACATCTACGCCACGGGCGGCCACGGATTCGGAATGCGCAAGACTGGTCTCCCCGGCGCCGACTGGCTCGTCCGCGTGGGCGAGTGGATGGGCAGCATGGGGTACCTCAAATAGACACGAGCGCGCCGGTCACTATCGCTGTTCGCGCGACGCACCCTGGCACCCTGTGTGGACTCCGCTGAAGCGTGAATGACGGACGTGCGGATTGCCGCACGGAAGCGCGGAAGGCTCAAGAAGATGAGAGGCTGTCGCACGCACCGAGCGGGTGGGTGAGAACGTGAACTCCCTCCCATCAAGGCATCGTTTGCTTCGCGTTTCTTGCGCCTCTTTGCGGCCCGTCCGCTCTTGGATGGCGTGCCTCACCCTCAGCCCTTTGGATCCGGCGCTGTGTCAGTCCCCGTGACGGGCAGCGTCGCCTTCCGGGGGATCGGTGTCCGTGATGGTCGCGCTGGCCTTCAGGGCATCGAGGAACTCGTTGAACTTCCCGTCGCGGTATTCATCGATCAGCCGGTTGCGCACCGTGTCCTTGATCTCCTCAAAAGGGACCGGCGCGGGCGGGCGGCGGCCGATGACCTTGGCGATGTGGAAGCCCAGCTGCGTGGTGAAGACGGGGCTGATCTCGCCCTCGTTCATCGAGAAGGCGATGGCCTCGAACTCCTCCATGAACTCGCCGCGCTTGAACCAGCCGAGGTCGATCTGCTGCTCGGCATCGAGCCGGTTCTCCTCCGCCACCTTGTTGAAGTCCTCGCCAGCGAGCACTTTTTTGCGCAGCTCGCGCATGGCGAGGTACACGGAGTTCCGGTCGTCAGCGCCGGTCATGCCCTTCGTGATGTGGCATGCGCGGATCTGCTCCTCGGAGAGAAAGTGCGTGATGTTCTTGTCGTAGTAGGCGCGCAGTTCGGCCTCTGTGGGATCGGGCTCCGGCGCGTAAACCTCGCCCAGCATCAAGTCGAGCCGCGCGCCGTTTGCCACATTGTCGCGCACGATAGGCTCGTCCTTCACCGTCATGCCGATGCCCATGTAAAACTGCGATTCCCCGCCCGCCGCAGCGATCAGCTTTTCCAGCCGCGCGGAGACATCGGCGTCCTCCACCTGCGGGATGCGCTTCCGCGCCTCCTGGTTCAAGAGCACTCGTGAGGTGATGTTCTCCTTCGCCTTGCCGCGAAACTCCGGGTCGCGCTCGCAGCACGCCACCTGCAGCGTGCGCTCGTAGTGCCCTTTGATCTGCCTGAATTCGGATTCGATGATCTCCTCGTCGATTTCCTCGCCGTTGATAATGAGTGCCATGGGCGGATGATGGCGCGGCTTTTCCACGCCGCAAGGGCAGCGCCCAGAGATGGCATTGACAATGCCGCGCCGGAAGCCATGAATCGGTGCGCCGCATGAGTTGGATGAAACCCAACACGCCATGCGCGGCGAATTGCTCAGGCCTATGCGAAACAGACTTGTCGGAACATCGATGCGGAGAATGATCGGAGTCGCGCTTGCCGCGATGTCACTCGTGGCCTGCGCGGCCCAGCCCCAGGCGCCCATCGCCCGGCCCACTCTGTACTCACCGCAGCCAGCTTATCCGTCCCCCTATTCCGTGCCGATGGCGGTGCCGGTCACGCCGTCATATCAGGATGGCGGGGTGCATACCGCCCTGCTCACACCTGAGATCTCGGGCGAGCCATTGTTTGCCGCCACGCAGGCACCGGCCATCAATGCGGGCTCCTACATCCTCCTGGATGCGAACACCGGCGCCACGCTCATCGCGCGTAATGCAGACACCCGCCGCGCCGTGGCCAGCACGCAGAAGATCGTGACCGCGCTGGTGGTTCTTGACGCAGGGAATCTCGACAAACCCGTGCGCGTGACCTCCGCCGACGTGAGCGTGGAGCCCACGCGCCTGGGCATCCGGCCGGGTGAAACGTACACGCGCCGCCAGCTCCTCTACGCCTTCCTCATCAAGAGCGCGAACGACGTGGCCAATGTGCTCGCACGCGATAACGCGGGCAGCATCACCGCCTTCTCCGCCAAGATGAACGCGAAGGCCCGCGCGCTCGGCGCCGGCAATTCGAACTTCCGCAATCCGCACGGTCTCCCAGCCAGCGGCCAGTATTCGACCGCGCGTGACATGTCCCGCATCGCCATGGCAGCCTTTCGCAATTCCATCATCCGCGATGCCGTGCGGCAGAAGTACCACACCTTCCGCTTCGCCAGCGGCCGCACCCTCACGCTCGAGAATACCAATAAGCTCCTCGGCAGCATGGCGGAGTGCAACGGCATGAAGACCGGCTACACAAATGCCGCCGGCCGCTGCCTCATCTCCACCGCCACCAGCCGGGGCCGCTCCGTCATCCTCGTGCAGCTCGGCACGAAAACCAAATTCATCTGGAACGACGGTCGCGCTCTAATGAACTGGGGCTTGGCAAAGGCGAGAGGATAGGCCGGGGGACAATGACGAATGCGGAGGCAAGCGCGTCCCGTTTTCGTTTGGCATTGGAGGCCATCGCCATCACGACATCTGAATGATCATCCGAAGACTGCGGATTCCGACTGGCGCATCCGAAGCGGCGAAGGAATCCCAAAGCAAGTCCGATGAACAACAGTGCCGCCCTGCCCGGCTCGGGCACGGTGATGGGTGCCCGGTGTTTTCATAAACCCAGTCGGGGATGTTTTGCAGGCCGCTGTAAACGAGGCGGCACGCGCGGGCAATGCCGTGCTAGCGAGAAGAAGCGTGAATGAGAGAAGGCGGTTCATGAGGTTGAGCGGTGGTTGAGCTGTTCTTCGGAAAGGCGGCGGCGCTCCGCCCGATAGGTCAGCAATCGTTCCCCCATTGTCCAAACAACCGCTCAGCTCCCCGTCACGGCGCAGTTATCTTGATTTGGAAGAACTGCGCCTTTTTGCCGTCGCTGAGGAAGAAAGGATAGGGCACGGTCACGGCTTGGATGTCGCCATCGGTGGCGATCACGGTCGGGGTCACATTGCTGTTCTCCCAGGTGAAGAGGTCGGCGCTGAACTGCGGCGTGTAGATAAGGCCGTCGGCCACATGATCGGTGCGGCGGCAGAACAAGGCGCGGAAGTCCACGCCGTTGGCGATGCTCTCCACGGTGGGGATCGGCAGGCCGCGCGCGGTGATGCCCGCTCCGGTGACCGCGACGGATGCTCCGTCGTTTACATTCGGATTGGTGCCGAAGGCGAATTCCATGAAGGCGTTCAGCGCGTCGCCATCGCTGTTGCTCGATGCGTCAGCGGCGTTGAGGCGGTTCAGGCCGTTGGCGATTTCCCACACGTCGGTCAGGCCGTCGTTGTCGCTGTCGGCGGCACCTTGCTTGGTGATGGTGTAATTGTCGGGCGCGGTGCCGCCGGACTGGATGAAGCTGGCGACGAGGGTGTTGCCGTTGATGTCGAGATTCACCGTGCCGACGCTGTTGTAGCTGATGTACATCGCAGTGTGATTGAGTGAGCCGCCATCAGCCTGACCGGACATGCCAGCGGTGTTATAGACCGCGCCGAAGCGGTCGCGCGGGCCGGTGAGGGGCTTGATGTAAGCGCCATCGGGCGGGATGACGGCACCGTTCACGGTTGCGGTGGCGGTGAAGCTGCTGGCGGCATTGCGGATGACGCCGTTGGAGCCGGTGGTGATGCCAGTGGTGCTGCCGTTGCCAGCGTTTTTCTTCATCGCGGCGGTGATGGTGCCCGTGGTGCCGTAGTGGCCATCGAGGAGCACGCTGCGCTCGTAGTTGTGGCTGTGTCCGGTGAGCACGAGATCGACGCCGCCTGCTTCGAGGATGGGATTGTAAGTGTCACGCATCAGCACCATCTGGCCTTCCGTGTCGGAGTCGTGACTGCCTTTGGAATACGGCGGGTGATGGAAGAAGGCGATGATCCAGGTCTTCGTCGTGCTGGCGAGATCGTTCTGTAGCCAGACGGTCTGTGGCGCATTGGCGGCGCGGCTGGCCAGCGTGGTCTGCGAGTCGAGGCAGACGAAGTGGATGTTGCCGTAGTCGAAGCTGTAATAGTGCTCCGTGCCGCTGGCGACGCCGCCGCATTCACCCCCTGTGGGGAAGGTGAACATGTCGAAGTAAGGCCAGTTCAATGCGGGATTGGTGTCGCCATTGTTGGCGTCGTGGTTCCCGAGCGTGCTCCACTGCGGCATCTTGCGGAAGATGGTGGGATACATGTTCCAGTAGCCGGTTTGGTATTCGGCGTCGGTGCCGGCGTTGTAGGCGTTGTCGCCGAGTTGAAGGTTCAGGTCGGGGACACGGCTGCCCATGAAGTTGTAATAAGCGTCACGACCGCCGGCCTGCGAGACGCTGCCGCGGCCGCAGTCACCGACGATCCAGACGCGAGTATCCACCGCAGAGCCCGGCGTGGGCGCGGTGCGGAAGGTGTAATCTAGAGCCGTGGGCGTGGGGATGGTGAAGGCGGCGGTGGTGACCGAGGTGGTGTCCGTCAACTCGGGTGTGAGCGCATCGGTGGGTGAGCCAACGCTGTAATAGTAGCGCGTGTGCGGAGAGAGGCCGGTGAGACGCACCTCGTGATTGGTCTGCGCGCCGGCTTCGTCGGTGAAGAGGTTGAGATTATCAGAGGTGAGGCCGTAGCGGACGCGACCAATGACCGATGCCGAGCTGCGCCAGCGGACGACGATGCTGTTGTGATTCGGCATGTTCAGATACGGACTGCGCGTCAGCGTGCCGGAAGCTCCGGCGAGGACGGTGACGACGCGCGGGGCGGAGGCGACGACGTTGCCGTCGCTGTCCGTGACGCGCGCGGTGAGCGAGTGGCTGCCGACTGGCGCAGCGGTCCAGTTGTAGGCGTAGGGCTCAGTGGCGTCTTCGCCGAGCTTGGTGGTGCCGCGGTAGAACTCGACCTTGGTGACAGTGCCATCGGTGTCGGCGGCATCCGCAGTGATGGCGATGACGTTGCTGAACTGATAAGTGGAATTAGCAGCCGGGGCGGTGAGCGCGACACTGGGAGCTGCGCCAATCACAGGCACGAACTGCGTGGCGTTCACGGCGACGTTGTCGAGGCCCGAAACCTGATCCGGAGAGGTGGCGACGGCGTTGTCATCGATCCAGCGGAAGCGAAGCGTGGCACCGACGTACCAGGGATTCGCGAGAGTGACCGGCGTGGCGGGCACGTTGGTGACACCGACAGTGTTTGGCACGATCACACCAGCCGGGCCGGCTTCCGTGGGATTCAGCGCGGCGACATTCGTCCAGGAGAAACCGTCATCCTGGCTGTAGAAAAGCTGGAGGCCGGGCAAATGATTAACGGTGGCGACGGCGGTAAAGCGGCGGACGTCATAGGCCATGCTCAATTCGGAAACAGCCTGCGTGCCAGTATTGGTCAGCTCGAGCTGGAGTGCGATGCCGGCACCGATTGTCGGCGAGCTGCCGAGCGCGCGGTCTGTGGGCGCCGCGGATTCGGCGAAGTTGTAACCCTGCGTGTTGGAACTCGCGGTGCCGGGAGCGGTGG
>JANOBO010000238.1:0-5252 GCA_031411695.1 Verrucomicrobiaceae bacterium | reverse complement strand
CAGGCGAGGCGGGCGAGACGGCCTGCCAGCGCCCGTTCGTGGACACGGATCGGTGATGCATCGCGCGTTCTCCATGCGGCCGGCCCCTTGATGGAAAGTGCGGCTCCCCGCCGGCGTTCTGAAAGCACCCTCCATGATTCGCCGCACCGCACTTCTGATCGCACTTGTCTCCGTGACCCATTCCGCCATGCCCGCCGCCGAAGCGCGATGGTTCAAAGGCAACACGCACACGCACTCGCTCTGGAGTGATGGGAACGACTTCCCCGACATGATCTCCGACTGGTATCGCGCCAAGGGCTACGACTTCCTGGCCATGTCGGACCACAACCTCCTCGCACGCGGTCAAAAGTGGGTCGCCGAGGACGTGATCGAGAAAAAGAAGATCGCGCTCGGGAAAAAGGTGCTCGAGAAATACCGCGCGCGTTTCGGCGATGCCTGGGTGCAGACGCGGACTGACGACAAAGGGAAGCTCGAAGTGCGATTGAAGACACTGGAAGAATATCGAAAGCAGATCGAGAAGCCCGGCCATTTTCTCCTCGTGGAAGCCGAAGAGATCAGCGCAGGCATGGGCAAGGTGCCGATTCATCTCAACGCGCTCAACGTGACTGAGGCGATCAAGCCCGTCAAAGACCTGACCTCCATCCGCGAGGTGATGCGCCGGAATTTGCAGCTCGTCGCCGAGCAGGCCGCGACGACCGGCAAGCCCATGATCGCCCACATCAATCACCCAAACTTTCAATGGGCGCTGACAGCGGAGGATCTCGCGCATGTGATCGAGGACCGCTACTTCGAGGTCTTCAACGGGCACCCGAAGACCTTCACGACCGGCACATCCGATCGCGCGACCTCGAACACCGAAAAAATGTGGGACGTGGCCAATACCATCCGCCTCGCGGAATTGAAGGCGCCCATCCTCTACGGCATCGCCAGCGACGACTCGCACAACTACCACGGCGGCGATGTCACCCCCGGCCGCGGATGGGTCATGGTCCGCGCTGAAAAGCTCGAAGCCGATGCGCTCATCACCGCCATGCAGCGCGGCGACTTCTACTGCTCCACTGGCGTGACGCTCGACGAAGTGAAATTCGACAAGACGACGAAGAAGCTTTCGATCAAAATCAAAGCCGAACCCGGCGTGAAGTATACTACCGAGTTCCACGGCACGCTGCGCGACTACGACCGCGCGGTGAAGGAAGTGCCCGCCGATCCAAAGGACACGCATCCTGTCCGCCTCGAATACACTGCTGATGTCGGCAAGGTGCTCGCCAAGTCGAACAGCGTCACGCCCGAGTACCAGATGAGCGGCGATGAGCTGTTCGTCCGCGCCAGCATTACCTCGACGAAGAAACCGGTGAATCCCGTTTGGGAAGGCCAGACCGAGCAGGCGTGGACGCAGCCAGTGGGGTGGGAGAAATAGTACTGTCACCCCGTGACTGAGCAACCCATGGCACGAACGGACTCGTGCATCGTCGGCCATGCCGATGACTCCAGTGACCGAGTGACTGGCTACCCTTCGCTCCACAATCCCGTCCTCATCCGCTCCGCCTTCAGGATTGCCCGAAATCTCGCTTCATCCTCCTCGCGTGTGCTGCTGACGAGCGTGTAATCGTACTCGGGCCAGTGCTCCATCTCGGCGATGGCGTTGGTCATGCGCAGCTCGAAGGCGGCGGCGTCTTC
Source organism: Verrucomicrobiaceae bacterium (assembly GCA_031411695.1). Lineage (GTDB taxonomy): Bacteria > Verrucomicrobiota > Verrucomicrobiia > Verrucomicrobiales > Verrucomicrobiaceae > JAIBCL01. The sequence continues at coordinate 3,575 of JANOBO010000238.1, read as the reverse complement.
GGTGCCGCGACCGGCGAGGCGGCTGCGCAGTTCCTCGACGCTCGGTGGCAGGATGAAGATGTCGAGGTGACAGCGCCTGAGGATTTCGTCGTCACAAGCGCGCACCTGCGCGGCGCCTTGCACGTCGATGTCGAGGAAGACGTCCACACCGCGCTTGAGATTCTCGAGCACGAAGCTTTTCAGCGTGCCATACCAGCGGCCATGGACTTCGGCGTGCTCGAACAGCTCGCCGGCTTTGATCTTCGCCTGAAACTCGGCGTCGCTGACAAAGAAATAATCCTTCCCGTCCACCTCGCCGGATCGTGGCGCCCGGGTGGTGCAGGAGACGGAGAAGATGGCCTCGCCCGCGTCGGCGGCCTTGCGGCAGAGCGTGGTCTTGCCGGAACCGGACGGGCCGGAGACGACGATCAGCAGGCCGAGTCTTTGTTGCGGCAGGGTCATTCGACGTTTTGCACCTGTTCGCGGATCTTCTCAATCTCCGTTTTTCCCGCGACCACGATGTGCGCGATCTCGGCGTTGTTCGCCTTCGAGCCGATGGTGTTGAACTCGCGCGCCAGTTCCTGGGTGAGGAAATCCATGCTGCGGCCCATCGGCTCCTTCGCGGCGAGATACACGCGAAATTGCTCCAAGTGACTGGCCGCGCGGGTGAGTTCCTCGGAGACATCACAGCGGTCCGCGTAAAGGGCGATCTCCTTCACCAGCCGCTCATCGTCCAGCGGCAGCGGGATGCCGGCGTCCTCAAGACGCTGGCGCAGATGCTTCCGATGATGCTCCGTCACCTGCGGCGTGAGACGTGAGATCGCATCCAGTGCGCCGGCCAGACTTTGCAGACGGCCCTCAATGTCGCGCTGCAGATTCAATCCCTCAGCCTCCCTCATCGTGACGAGCTGCGTGAGCGCCGCGTCCAGCGCCCACTCGATCGAAGGCCACGCGGCCGCCGGCTCCGCCTGCTCTTCCTGGATCTGGAACACGCCGGGCCAGCGTGTGATGTCTGCCGCAGTGGTCGCCGCCGGAAGGCCAAGCCTCTCCGCCATGCCGCGCAGCGCATCCAGATACTGCGACGCCAATTGCTCATCGACCTTCAACACCGCAGCCCCGCCCGAAGAGGTGTCGGTCTTCACCGCCACATGCACGCGACCACGCGAGACGGCGGCGCCGACCTTGTTTCGCACTGCGATCTCCAGCTCCCCCAGCTCGCGCGGAACATTCACCACGACCTCAAGTGCCTTGCGGTTCACCGAGCTGCATTCCACGAGCCAGGCGACGCCATCACCGCGCGCCTCGCCACGGCCAAATCCAGTCATGCTTTTCATCGGCGCGATAGAACCACGGGTGGTGGCTGAAGGACACGGTTTTTTTCGACCGCGCTGATTCGCCATCAAATCTCGTGCGGCCCGAATGTCTCCAATGCTTCGAGCGCCTGGAGCGTCCAGATCACCGGATAAAGCTGCTCGTGATACCAGAGCCGCGCGAAATAGAGTCCGATGGGTGCGGGTGGAAAATGCGTGCCGCTTTTCGTGGCGATGATGAGCCACGCGGCGGCACGGCGCAGGCTTTCCGTCACGTCGCTCGAGCCCGTCGCAGCTTGATACACGGCCAATGCATTTAGCACGAGGGCTGTCTCCTCAATGCTGGCATGCGCCGCATCGACTCCGCCCCAGGATCCATCCGCGTGCTGCTGGGTGATGAGCCACGACACCGGCCTCAAGAAAAAATCTCCGCGCCCGTCCATGCCTGCATGCAACAGCGCGGCCAAAACCTGCGCGGTGCCGTACACGCGGTTCGACTCGTCAGCAGTGTGCTCGTTTCCGAACCACAGAGGCTCCCACCAGCCCTCGTCGTGCTGCTTCTTCGCGAGGTAAGCTTGCGCGCGATCTGACGGGCCTGCGGTCCAGCGCGTCGAGAGCTTCCGATCCATCAGCGGAGACCAAAGGTGGATCGCCCACATCGCGTGCGCCGTGAGTTCCGGCGTGCTGCGGTCAAAGGGCAACGCGCCCCAGCCGCGACAAAAGGTGGGGACGCCGCCGTCGCGGTTTTGGAGGTCGATGAGCCAAGTGACGCCTGCTTCGATGGCGGGGAGGATTTTCCGCCGCGCGTCGTCGGAACGGCTGAGATGCCAGAGTGCGATGAGCGCGCCCGCCGTGTCATCCGCGTCCGGAACGCCGCCGGGAAGATCTGTCCAAGCCCAACCGCCCGGCGCCGCGTTGGTGAAAGGGTGGATTGTTTTGTATTGCTGATCGAGCAGCCACTGCGCGATGCGGGGTGCGCCTTGTTCTTGAAGCTTGTGCTGGAGTCCCGGCTTCAGCAGGTGAGGAGCGTCTTCGTTGTCATGGGTCGGCGACCCATCGGGCCGTTCACCCCTCACCCTAGCCCTCTCCCGTCGGGAGAGGGCTGGGGTGAGGGTCGTCTCCGCAGTCACCGCGCCACCGCTCCAGTGAGAAATCGGCATCTCTCCACGGCCGCCAGACCGGCTGATGACGGGACTCCAACAGGAGCCGGCGAGTGCCTTCGCGGCGAGAGTCGTGCCCCACGTCGCGAGGTTCGTATCGATGGGCCAGCTCCCGTCGCCGCGCTGCGAGCTGCGAAGGAACTCCACGGCCGCAGGCACGCAGGGATGATTTTTTTCACCCGAGCCGGCGAGCGCCATGGTCACAAAGCTGGTCAGCGGCGTGGCCTCGAGGTAGCCGCCCGTAGAAGGCTGCAAGGCTTTCAGCATCGGGCGGATGCGCGGCCACAAAGCAGCGCGCAACCAGCGCAATGGATTCAAGACCGACGGCGGCGCGTGATGAAAACGCGCGTGGCCGATGGCGATGAGCGCTGGCAGCGCATAGCTCACCACGGGCAGGCCCACCGCGCCGAACCACGCGCGAGGCAGCGCCGCGAGCTCGAACGGCAGTGCGAGCACGCGCCGCCATGCTTCGTCGTGCGCACCGAGACGACCCGCGAGCGCGCACGTCATGAGGATTGGTACGGAAAAAGTTTTGTCCTTGCCGTAGCGCGCGACGACGGCTTTGCAGATCGCATCCGCGTCCAAAGAGCCGACGCGATCACGAATCCACGGCTCGCATCGCGCAAAGACTGCCGCCAGCGATAGCGGTGTTGAAGTGTGGCTCGCTACGTCGTCCGGGCACCGACATGCCCGGATTTTGTCCACGAGTGTGAGCGCGCTCCAGCAAAGCAGCGTGGTCGAGAGGTTCGATTTGCTGATCGTCGTGTCACCCCAGCCGCCGTCGTTCTGATGCTCCGCAAGCCAGCGCGCGCCACGCTCGATCAGCGCCGCATGCTGTTCCGCATCGACGAGGCTGAGTGCCACGACCGCTGTCGCCGTCGAGAGCGCGCTGCTCGACAGCTCGCCCTCCCAGTGCCCGCGCTCGTTTTGCAACGAGAGAAGATGGGCGCGGGTGTTGGCGATGGTCTGCTCAAGGATCATGCTTTCAGGTGCGGCACCGGAAAGCATGGATGAATCGATTTCAACGATTCATCTCTCAAAGCGCGCGCGCTATCCGAAGGTCAGCGGAGTTCGCGCGTGCGGACCTGAGTTTCAACTCTAGGGCGGTCTGTCAGAATGATGCGGT
>JANOBO010000237.1:0-20901 GCA_031411695.1 Verrucomicrobiaceae bacterium | reverse complement strand
GGCGGCACGAGCAGCAACACGAACTCGGTGGGGACGATCGACACGCCCTTTGGCAATGATCCAGCGACCCAGGCGGACATGGAGTTCATGCGCGCGAAGTTCAATGAACTGGTGCTGGCAGGGCGGAGATAACGGCGTGCGGCGAGGGGCCGCGTGCAGCGGGATCTTGCGGTTGCTCTTGCTCCTCCTCTTCCTGCTACTCTTACTCCCTGGAAGTTGAGCGTTTGTGGCGATGCGGACTGAATGGGAGGAAGAGGAGGATTTGGCGGCGCACGATGTAAATCAGCGCTGCAATCGCGGCCGCAGGCTGGAAGCCTCGGTCCGTTGTCAGGCTGGAAGCCCGACCTCCGGTGGGGCTCAAAGCAGCTCCTCGACAAACCGCTTCGGATCAAAGGCGGCGAAGTCTTCGGCGCCTTCGCCGAGGCCGATGTAGCGCGCGGGGACGCCTAGCTCCTGCTGGATGGAGACGATGACGCCGCCTTTGCCGCTGCCATCGAGCTTCGTGACGATGAGGCCGGTGAGCGGGATGGCCTTGTGAAACTCGCGCGCCTGCTGGAGCGCGTTCGCGCCGGTGGTGGCATCGACGACGAGGAGGACCTCGTGCGGTGAGGTGGGATCGCGCCGGCCGAGGGTGCGATGCACTTTCTTCAGCTCCTCCATGAGATTGTGCTTCGTGTGCAGGCGGCCGGCGGTGTCGCAGATGAGGTAATTCGCCTTCTCCTTTTCAGCCAACGCATAGGCATCGAAGCAAACGGAGGCGGGGTCGCAATTCGGCACGCCTTTGACGAGCGGGATGCCCAGACGCTCGGCCCACACGGTGAGCTGCTCGACGGCGGCGGCGCGAAAGGTATCCGCGGCGGCGACGACGACGCTGCGGCCTTTCTTTTGCAGCAGCCGCGCCAGCTTTGCGGTGGAGGTGGTCTTGCCTGTGCCATTGACGCCGACGACGAGGATGACGAAAGGCCGGTCGGCCGGCGGCATGAGCGGAGGCTGCGGCGGCGGAAGAATCTGCCGCACATGTGCCCGCGCGGAGGCAACGATGTCTGCACCATCGACGCGACGGCCTTGCTTTTGCAGATCCGCGACGATCTGCATGGCGAGCCGCGGGCCGAGATCGCCGGCGATGAGTGCGGCCTCGAGTTCGTCCCAATCGACGTCTGTCTGGCCGCTGAATTTGGTGAGGAGTGATTTGAAGAAGCCGGCCATGGGGAACGGAGGTCGGAGGTCAGAGGTCAGAGGTCGGAGCCGGAGGACGATGAGTGTCGGATGGGAAATCTGCGGCGCTGGCTTCTGAGGCGCTGGCTTCTGTAGCTTTGGCCTCTGTAGCGCTGGACTCTGAAGCTCTGGCCTGTGCCGCACTGGCGACCGCATTGTTGTTCTTCGCGATGCGGTCGAGGATGCCGTTTACAAATCCGCCGGACTCGGTGGCGCCAAATTTTTTCGCGATCTCGATGGCTTCGTTGATGATCACGGGCGGCGGCGCGTCCGCGATGTGGTTCAGCTCATAGACCGCGACGCGGAGGATGTTCCGGTCCACGGCGGCGAGACGTTCCATGCGGTAGTTCTCCACGGCGGCGGTGATGCACTGGTCGATCTCGGTGAGATGCACGAGCACGCCCTTCACAAGATTCTCCGCGTAAGCCCGCGCGCCTTTCTTTGCCATGTGCAAATCCCAAAACGCGTCATCCCCCGCGGGATTCTCCGCCGACTGGATCTCGTGGGCGAACAAATACTGCACCGCCGCCTCCCTGCCTTCACGTCTGCGCCCCATGATCAGTCTTCGGTGAAGTCGGTGGATGGCCTGGCGACGCCGAGCGCCTGGCGCATTTTCTTGAAGAGCTGCACCATGTTCAGGGTCGTGCGGGCGGCCTCGGTGCCGCGATTGATGGTGGTGCCGAGGCAGCGCTCCTCCGCCTGCTCCTCGGTGTCCAGGAGCAACACCTCGTGGATGACGGGCACGACATGCTTCACGGCCATGCGCTGCAGCGCATCGGTGACTGAGGCGGCGACGAGATCCGCGTGCTCCGTCTCGCCACGGATCACCACGCCGAGGGCCATCACGGCATCCACGCCCGAGTTCCGCAGCGCCATCTCCGCTGTGACGGGCACCTCAAACGCGCCGGGCACGCGATACACGGTGATCGACGCGTTCGGCGCCATTTGCTGGATCTCCTCCGTGGCCGCATCCAGCATGCCGCTGACATAGACATCGTGATAGAGGCTGGCCACGATCGCGATCGCGATCCGGTCCTGCGTCTCCTTGGGTCGGTTGGGAATGCTGCCTGCCATGGGTTTGCGATTGGGAAAGTGAGAACTGGGAAGTGGGAACCGCGAACCGAACCTCAAAGCTTGTGCCCAAGCTTTTTCTTTTTCGTTTCGAGATAGCGTTGGTTGTGCTCGTTCGGAGCGAGCTTGATGGGCACTTGCTCCACGATCTCGAGCTTGTGTCCCTCGAGGCCCACGACCTTGCGCGGGTTGTTCGTCATCAGCCGGAGCTTCCTCACGCCGAGGTCTGAGATGATCTGCGCGCCGATGCCGTAGTCGCGCAGGTCCATCGGAAAGCCGAGCTTCAAATTTGCCTCCACGGTGTCGAGCCCTTCCTCCTGCAGCTTGTAAGCGCGGATCTTCCCGTGAAGCCCGATGCCGCGCCCCTCGTGTCCGCGCATGTAAACCACGATGCCGCGCTTCTCCTGCGCCACGCGCTTCAAGGCGGTGTGGAGCTGGCTGCCGCAATCGCACCGGCGCGAGGCAAACACATCTCCCGTCAGGCATTCACTGTGCACGCGCACGAGCACCGGCTCGCTCGTGGCCGTGTCACCCATCACCAGCGCGACGTGGTGCAGGTCATCAATGAGCGAGCGATAAAGATGGAGCCTGAAGGTCCCGAAGTCCGTCGGCATGTCCACGACCTCGATCTTCTCCACCAGCCGCTCACTCAGCCGCCGGTGCGCGATGAGCGCGGCGATGCTGCACATCTTGAGCTTGTGCTTGCGTGCAAATTTTCGCAGGTCCGGCAGCCGCGCCATGGTGCCATCGGCGTTCATCACCTCGATGAGCACACCCGCCTCCCGCATCCCGGCCAGGCGCATCATGTCCACCGCCGCCTCGGTGTGCCCCGCGCGGCGCAGCACGCCTCCGGGCTTTGCCACCAGCGGATTGATGTGTCCCGGCTGCACGAAGTCTTCCGCACGGCTTTGCGCGCTGGCCAGCAGCCGGATCGTGCGCGCGCGGTCTGCCGCGCTGATGCCGGTGGTGATGCCTTTCGCCGCATCCACCGTCACCGTGAAATCCGTGCGGAACGCCTCCCGGTTTTGCGGCACCATGCTTTTCAGCTCCAGCTTCTGCGCGATCTCGGGCGACAGCGGCACGCACAGCATCCCGCGCCCCTCCCGCACCATGAAGTTCACCATCTCCGGCGTGATCAGCTCCGCCGCGCAAATGAGGTCGCCCTCGTTCTCCCGGTCCTCGTCATCCGTCACGATCACCATCCGACCCTCGCGGATGTCCGCGAGCACGCTCTCCACTGAATCGAACTTGAATGGGGATGGCATCTTCAAAGAACAACCTTCGCGGTCACGACGACGGCAAAGTTGGGCGTGGAGAGTACCCGCGACCGATGGGAAATCCAGCGGCAAGATGATTCCGTGACAAATGCTCACACAATCGCCGGCTGGCAGCGCCAACACAGTCCGACGGATCATCAATCCCAGACTGCCCCACCCGCCCCCGTAGCTGCCTGCGCAAGCAGGTGGCACCGTGAGCTTCCCGCGCCTAACGCTGGCGACGCCCTCCTGAAGGCTCACGGCGCTCCGGCAGAGTTCCCGGAGCCGGTCGCGGGGGAGGTGCAGGCGGGACAGACGCGGTCACTTGTGGCCGCGCAGGCACGACCGGCGGCCGAACCAACTCCGCATGCTCACGCCGCTCTTCGCGCCGCTCATGAGCCACAACTTTTTTCAGCGAGCCGATGACCCCCTCCGCACGGTCCAGCGCATGTCTCGCGCGGTCGGCCCCGCTCTCGGCCCTGCTTGCCTCGTTCAACGCGCTGCCCGCCAGATTCCGCGCGCTGCTTGCTTCGCTCCAGGCATCGCTCGCATCGCTTTGCGCGCTGGCGAGACTGCTGCTGAGCGACTCGTTTGTGTTGCGCAGCGCCCATACGCCGCGCTCCAGATGCTCGCTGCGCCGCACGGCCTCACGCGCAAAACCTCGCGTGTCCCGCAGTTCCCCATCCGTCGCGGCGAGCTGGCTGCTGACTGCGGACAGGCTGTCCTCCAGCCTCATGCGCTCCGCCTCGCGCACGGCCATCTCTTCCTCCAAGCGCCGCGCCACCGCATCACTTTGCGCTGCCAATTCCGCGATCTTCCGACTCGCCGCGCTCTCGAGGTCGTCGTGGCGATTCTGCCAATCCATCACCGTCCCGCGCAACGCCTGCGCTTGTCGGTCTGCCTGCGTCGTGGCCTCCAGAAGTGTCTCCACCTGGGTCTCACGCGCCTCCAAGTTCGCCTTCACCTTCACCAGTTCATTCACCGCGTCCCTCGCCATCGATCTAGCCGACGCCAGATCTCGATCCAGTTGTTTCCTCTGCCAAGACACCGCGTGAGCGTGATACAAAGCGCCGCCCAGCATTGGCACCATAGCGATCAACAAGACGAGCAATCCATTCTCCGCCGCGTTTTCTCTCCCTGCGGCACTGGAAATTTGAGAGCGAGGCACGCGCGGGCACTTTGGCTCGAGAGTCGGGAGAGCTTTCATCCGGCCTCAGACGCGCCGCACTTGCCGGACATTCAAGGCGTCGCGCCCTCGCCATGTCACAGTGACTTCATGCCAAGACCCCTTTGTGCACTTCACCCTCGACATCGGTGAGCCGGAAATTTCTCCCTGCGTATCGATACGTCAGCTTCACGTGATCGAGCCCGAGCAGATGCAGCATCGTAGCGTGCAGATCGTGCGTGGGCATCGGGTTCACGACGGCGTCGCCGCCTAGCTCATCGGTGGCGCCGTAGCGCAGGCCGCCTTTCACTCCGCCGCCTGCCATCCACATGCTGTAGCCGCGCGCCCAATGGCCGCGTCCGCCGCCGTTGTCCTCGTGCGCGCCGCGGCCGAACTCGCCGCCCCAGACGATCAGCGTGTCCTTCAGCATGTCGCGCTGCTTGAGATTGGCGATGAGGCCGGCAATCGGTTTGTCGATGCTCGCGGCGCGGCTGGCGAAGACCTCGCCGATCTTGTTGTGATGATCCCAGCCGTTGCTCGTGAGCTGGATGAAACGCACGCCCTTCTCCGCCAGCCGCCGCGCCATCAAGCACTGCTGGCCAAAGCGATCCGTCTCGCCATCGCCGATGCCGTACAGGTCGAGCACATGCTGCGGCTCGCCAGTCGTGTCGAACACCTCCGGCACCGAGCGCTGCATTTGAAAGGCCATTTCATAAGACTGGATCACGCCTTCAAGTTCCGGGTTCGCCGGATCATGGGTGTCGATCAGCTTACGGTTTAGTTTCTGAATGAAGTCGATCTGCTTGCGCTGATCACCCGCCGTGAGATTTGCATTCGAGAGATTCGGCACCCCGCCACCGCCGCCGCTCATGCGCGTGCCTTGGAACGTCGCGGGCAGGAACGCCGAGCCGTAGTTCATCGCGCCGCCGAGATCGCCGATGGGATCGATGGTGACGAACGCGGGTAGATCCTTCGCCTCCGTGCCGAGGCCGTATGAAACCCACGCGCCGACCGACGGCCGTACAAAGTTTTCGTTGCCCGTGTGCAGCGCCACCACCGCCTGCTGGTGGCCGGGGTTCTTCGTCTGCACGCTGTTGAGCAGGCACAGTTCATCCGCATGGGCGGCGAGATTTGGAAAAGCGTCCGAGATCATGATCCCGCTCTTGCCGCGCGGTTTGAAGTCAAACTGCGGCGCGAGGTAGCGCCCGCCCGCCTTCGCCAGCTCGGGCTTCCAGTCGAACGACTCCAGATGACTCGGCCCGCCGTTCATGAAAAGAAAGATCACCCGCTTCGCCCGCGCCGGAAAATGCGGTTCCTTCGGCGCAAGAGGATCAATGAACTGCGTCTTGTTCTTCTCCGCCGCCAAAGCCGAGAAAGCCAGCCAGCCAAAGCCGGCGCTCGTGCGCTGGAGGATTTCGCGGCGGGTGGTGAGGAGGTGGGTGTTTGAGCAGAGGGTGTTCATGGCGAGAAGCGTGATGGGTTCGATTTGAAAAGTGAAATAAACCACTTATCAGGCGACAGAACTCCTGGGTTCCAGAGAGTCATGTAGCCGGCGAAAATGATCGCGTAGCTGGCGAGATTGGACATGAATGCGGCTGTAGAGAGGCGATGAACCGGTCGCTCACGGGACATGCGCCGGTATATGGCCATCTCAATGAGGACGCTGAGGAAATACGCGACGAGGAATTGCAAAGGAATGACATAGTAGCGCTGCCACGGCGGAAAACCCAAGGGCTCCGGCACCATAAATGAGCGATCGGGCAACGCAGCGGCGAGAGCTCCCAGACCGATGAACCCGCCAACGAACGAAGCCAAGTTGGCGACAGTGGCGAGCCAGAACGAGCGTCGCCACGGATGACAACGCCGTTGATAGAAATGAAACGTGAAGAACTCAGCGATGAATCCGACGACAGTGGAGACCGGAAGCCACCAAAACCAGAACGGCCAGTTAGAAGCCCAGATGACATTGGCGAGCATCAAATAAAAAGTGCAGAAGCGCATGACATTCCATGACATGAGACAAACACACCATGCAAGCCGGAGGCTTGCCGGATGGTAGCCAGTGGTGAAGCGAGGCTCCGCGAGCGAAAACCACCGGACCCAAGTCGAACAATCGACCTGCCTTCAAGGTCGCGTCCCGGAGGGACGCAGGAAGCGAACGCTTCCCCGCGCGACGCCGCGGCACGAATATGCACCCTTCCAGCGTCCCTCCGGGACACATCCTTTGGCAATCGCGCGCAACTCATCGAGTCCGGTGGTTCCGCTGCGCTCCACCACCGGCTGCCAGCCGCCAAGCCTCCGGCTTGAAATTGCACCACCGATGTACGCGCACTCGAGAAAATCCCCCTCACCCCAGCCCTCTCCCCCCAAAGCTGGGGAGAGGGAGCATGAGCGGCGCGCAACAGCTCCTCAGGTTCCCTCTCCCTTGGGGAGAGGGCTAGGGTGAGGGGGCTGCACACCGGTTCGCTGCAGTCGTCGAGCAAATTTATCGCACTCATGTCATCGAGATTGGTTCACATCATCAGTTCCATCGCGCTCCGCATCACATCGCATATCGAAACTCCGCGCTGCCCATCAGCGCCTGGATCATCGTCGCCCAGCGATAGGTGTCCTTCTCCTTTTCATCGGACGGCGTCTCAAGGGACTGCATCATCTCCAAGGCCGCTTGTGATTCATCATCGTCGGCGTCGCGGCTGAACAAGATTCGGTAAGCGTGGCGCACGCGGGCCTTGTCGTTGGAAAGCGATTTGTCGTCGAGAAGGCGTACGGCCACAGCCTTCGCGGCATCGACGACAATGCGGTTGTTCATCATGAAGAGGCTCTGCGACGGCACGGTGGTCACCTCACGCTGGCCTTTGATTTGCGTGGGGTTCGGGAAGTCCCAGGTCTCGTGCGTCTCGGGCAGCAGGTCGCGCAGCACGGGTAGATAGACGGTGCGATACGGTGACTCGATGCCGAGCTTGCTGCTGGTACGGCCCGTGTTGCCTTTGCCGCCGTTGCCGGTCACTTGGATGCCGTCCGGCCGCTCGTAGGTCAGCTCGCCGCTGAGTTGCAGCAGCGAATCACGCATCACCTCGAGTTCGACACGGCGCGGACTCATGCGCCAATGAAGCTCATTCGCGGGGTCGGCCTCGATTGCCAGGGCGTTGGAGTCCACGCTCAGCCGATAGGCGCGGCTCAGCATCACCGCGCGGATGAACTTCTTCACCGACCAGCCGCTCTCGACAAAGCGGATGGCGATGTGGTCGAGCAGCGCCTCATTCACGGGTTTCGTGCCGGTGATGCCGAAGTTGTCCACGGTGCCGACGATACCTTTGCCAAACAGATGCGCCCAGATGCGGTTGGCCATCACACGCGAGGTGAGCGGATGCGTGGGCTGGCAGATCCATTGCGCGAGCTGATAGCGTCCGCTGGTTTTCCCCTCGACCTTTGGCATCGACGGCAGGCTCGGGATCGTGAGATCACCCCGCTTCGGCGTCTTGCCTTCGTCATACGGATCGCCGGCGATGCGGATCGGGCAGTTTTGAATGTCGCCGTCGCTCACACCCATCGCGAGCCGCGGATCATAAATGTAGGTCGTGGCGAAGCGGCCGGTCTTCTGCGTCATCGACGGCTGCATGTCGTCCATCGCATTCACCTCGCCTGACTTCAGCGCGGACGAGGTTGATTTCGCCGGAGGTAGCATCGGCTTGGTTACCGGAAGTGTGATCAGCCGGTCCGGATCCACGTAAAGATTTGCGCCGAGCTCCGCCTTATGCGCGGTGCCGGAGCGCGTGTCGGTGCTGTAAAACATGCCGGCGAGCGCATAGTAGTCGTGCTGTGAGACAGGATCAGTCTTGTGATCGTGACACCGAGCGCAGGCGATGGTCAGGCCGAGGAAGGCGCGCGTCGTGACGTCGATCTGATCATCGACGCGGTCCATCACGAACTGCTCGTACTGCAGCGCCGTGAGATCGACGCAGCCGAGCGTGAGGAAACCGGTGCCGATGATGTTCTGCTGCTTCTCGACGTCCGTTTTCGCAGGCAGCAGATCACCCGCGATCTGCTCGGCGATGAAGCGTGTGTAGGGCTTATCCGAATTCAGCGAGTCGATGACCCAGTCGCGATAACGAAACGCCTGGATAAACGGCGCGTTCCAGCTCCGCCCCACGCTATCGGCGTAGCGCACGACATCCAGCCAGTGCCGCGCCCAGCGCTCACCAAAACGTGGCGATTGCAGGAGGCGGTCGATGACTTTGGCTAAAGCTTGATCGTCGCTCGCCACGTCTTTCTCGAAGCCGGCGACCTCCTCCGGAGTCGGGAGCAGGCCGTGCAGGTCGAGCGTCGCACGGCGGATCAAGGCGGCACGCGGCGCATCGGCGTTAGGCTTGAGGTTCTTTGCGGTGAGACCGGCGAGGATGAATCGGTCAATGTCATCGCGCGACCACGTGTCATTCGCGACCTTCGGCACAGCGGGCCGGTGCAGCGGCTTGAAGGACCAAGGGGTGACGATTCTGTCGAGGGCGACGACAGTTGGCGTTGATGCGATGCACAGCGTCGCTGTCGCCAGGACCAAGGGCCACGCCGTCCCCCTCACCCCAGCCCTCTCCCAAAGGGAGAGGGAGCCGGAAGCGTGCGGTGCGCAGCCGTCATCTCCCTCTCCCATGGGGAGAGGGCTGGGGTAAGAGGGAAGATGCTTGTTCGCTCTCAAACAATCGAGACTCCCACCGGTCCCATGTTTCACGGCAGACGAGACGCCGAAAATCACAACCGGCCTGAATGCGCGCCCGCATGTGCTGCGCGCAAAGTTGTCCAGGCACTCCGTGACTGGAGTCTGGCTGTGTCGGCTCCAGTCACGGAGTGCCTGGCCTACTTTTCTGAGCGTGTTCATTGCGAGAGCGGCGGGCGATGGCCGATGCCGATGGACTGGCAAAGCGTGGCGACATTCTTCGCGAAGACATCGCTGAAAATCACGCCGCTCGGCGGCACGCCTTTGTTGTGTTTCATCTTCACGCCGTGCTGCACCCACGCTCCGCGATCATCCAGCGCGGCGATGATCTCGCCTGCGGCTTTTGCCAGCTCGGACGGCGATTCTTTCAACGGCCGATCACCCGATGGTTTCGGCATTGCGCTCACGCGCTGATGCTCCGCAGCGATGTCATCGAGGATCGGATCAAGGATGAAGCCGTAGTGATCCGCCGGCCGCGCGCCGCTGTAGGTCATCTCATCGCCACCGCCCTTCTTGCGCTGGAAGTAGATCGGCGTGTTGGTCTTCAATTCGTAAAAGCGCGCGATCTTGCCGTCAGGCAGCAGCGACTTGCGCAGATAGGCGAGCGCCTTGGGGAGCGGCGCGAGCCACGCTTTGTCTCCAGTGTGCCGTGCGAGCATGAGCAGCGCTTCCATCACGGTCTCGGACTCGCGGCTGGTGATGGATGACGGCTCAAAGGCGCGGCTCCACACGGGATGCATGTCCTTGTCATACTGCTGCGCCCACGCGGGCTGCGGCTCGGGCATCTGCGCCAGGATGAAAAACTGCCCGGCCTTCTTCGCGGCGGCCAGGTAGCGCTCGTCGCCATAGACCTCGTGAGCGCGCAGCATCGTGTGCATGGCATCGGCGATGAGGTCGTCATTGATCACATAGCAGCCGGTGAAGTCCTTCGGCCACTTGCGCGGCCAGTCATCGGGATACGAGGCGGGCTTGACGGGATGATTCTCGACAGACGGCGATTGATCGGGAAAGCGGTCGTAGCTGGCCGACCACGCTCCGTTTGGGTACTGCGCCTGCATGAGGGACTTCAAGCCGAACAAGGTGGCCTCGTGGATGCGCGGCTCGGCGAAGTCCAGCGCCTTGTCGATGCGCGTGAGAAAACGCAGCGCGGCCTGTGTGGTGTCGTCATCGAGAATGGTGAGGTTGGGTTCAAATGCGCGGCGCTTCCAGACATCCCAGCCGCCGGTGTCGGCTCTTTCTCCAGCGGGCACGCGATCAAGCAGGGTCTGCCAGTTGAGATCAAAGCGATGGAAGTCCCTCTTCGCAGGCACGTCCTCAAAATGCACGCCGTAATACCAGCCGCCGGATTGAAGCTGACGCTGCACGAGCGCGAGCGCGGCCTCTTTTGCGTAACCGAGAATCTTCGCGTCGCGCGTGGCCTCGAAAGCATCGAGCATCGCCTCGCCCACGAGCGGCGTGCCGGGCGGCTGCACCCAGATCGTGTGCTCATCGGTCACGCCTTCCGCCTCGCGCTTTTGGAGATCGCCGCTGAACGCATACACATAGCCGCCGTGAATGCTGAGGTGATCGTGGAAGAAGGTGGTCGCTTTCAGCAAGGTGCGAGTCACGACTTCGCGCGAGGGTTGCTGAGCTTGCGAAGATTGAGGCACCGCCGCCGCCACAAGCGCGAGGAGTGCGAGCAACCTCGCGATGCGGAGCACACCGGGCGGGCTCTGACCGCCGAGCGCGCGGAGCATGGGGGAGCGCAGGCGGCCCGCCTGCAGTTTTGCGCGGCCCGGGCGAAAGATTGGCGCAGCCAACATGCGGGCACGGAGGATCAAGCGTTCGCCAACGGAGGAAGAGTTCCGAAGGCAACATGCTACGGAGTGGGGAGGCGGCCTGTGAGAGCGTTTGAAGTCCGAATGCGAACGACCGCCATTCCCCTCACCCCAGCCCTCTCCCCGAGGGAGAGGGAGTCGGATGGCGCTGGCGCGCCAATATGAATACCCATCCGGCGAAGGGGGCTGGGCGCGATGCGGAGAGGTTTTGTGGATAGCGCTGGCGCGCCCACATGGATACAATGCTATGGCCGAATGCAGACGCAGGCCGAGCCATTTTGAGCGGCAGCTCGTCAGACTCCCGCTCCCCCGGGGAGCGGGCTGGGGTGAGGGGTGGTGCGTCTCATTCGCAAAAAGGCACCTGAGTTTTCTGAACAACATCGTGCTCACCGGCATCTGCACAGCCCGGAGGAAATTACGCTCGCGCTGCTGGCACATGTCCGCACGCGGGTCGTTGAATCGGGGGCGCAGTGGCTTCCGTGCGCTCGTGCTCGCTGCGCTCGATGAATTCCGCGGGCCGCCGAATTCGACAGCCGGGCCGGCTGCGCTCCCTTTTCCGCTGCGTGCGGAGTTATCCAGGCACCCCGTGACCGGGCGCTTCCTTTGTTGACTCCAGTGACGGAGTGACTGGACTACTTTTCTGAGCGTCTTCATGGTGGGAGGAGCGAAAGCACGATTTCATGATCGACGAAGCTTTGATGGCGAGCGCGCTACTTCTTTCCGCTCTCCAGCTTCACGTCCTTGAGTCCGGCGTCTTTGAGCGCGTCGAGCACGTTCAACACTTTGGCGTAGGCTGTGTCGGCGTCAGCGCGGAGCGTGACGCTCTGATCGGGATTCTCGTCGGCGATTTGCTTCATCCGCCCGCGAACCATCTTGATGTCGATGACTTCTCCCTTGCTGTTCACGACATTACCTTCCGCATTTACTTGGATGACGAGTTCCTGACTCCCTGTGGCCGCAGCTTTGGTGGCAGGCTTCTCGGCGCTGCCGCCCTCGCGCATCTTCCCGCCGCCTTCACGTTCCGCCGATTTGCGGCCTTCGCCTTCGCCATCACGCGCACCTTTGCGCGCGGCTTCTCCTTCTCCGTCGCGAGCGCCAGATTTCTTCATCTCGCCATCGCGCGGGCCTTTGCGTTCGCCCTCGCCATCGCGCGCGCCGGTGCGCTTCGTTTCTCCATCGCGCGCGCCTTCTTTCTTGGCGCCATCGCCGTCGCGGGCGGCCTTCTTATTGTCATCGCCCTCGCGCGCGGTCTTGCGGACGCCATCGCCTTCGCCGTCTGCCTTGCGTAATTCTTCCTTGGCGTCACCCTCTGCGGCGGGTTTCTTTTTCTCTCCATCCGCTTGTGCGGTGGTGAAGGCAAAGGTGGCGGTGCCGAAGGCGATGCCGACGGAGACGAGCTGGACGAGTAGGGAGCGGGATGCGGGTTTCATGATGAGCTTCATGCGGTGTTTGAGTTCGGTGGGAGTGGAGGAAAACGAAGGCAGCAGCGCGAGCGAGGGCGTTAGGGATAGCTCAGCGGTCTTGATCAAGGCCTCCCCGTAACTGCGGCGTGCATCGTGATGGAGACGGGCCAGCGCCGCCTCATCACAGGCCAGCTCGCGGTCAGCGCAGAAGCGGCGGAAGAGCAGCCACGCGAGCGGGTTAAACCAATGCATGGCGCAGGCCAGCACCCCGAGCAGTGTCCACAGCCCATCCGCGCGCCGCACATGCTGGAGTTCGTGAAGGAAGATGCCGCGCAGCTCGCCCTCGGTGTGCGTTTGCTCGATGCCTTCGGGCACAAGAAGGCGCGGTCGCAGCCAGCCATAAATGGCGACGGATGGCAGACCGCGGATCACGAAGATGCCAGGAGTTTTTGAGAGCCCTTCAGCCCGCGCGCAGTCAGACAGCAGCGTCTGCAAATGCGCGCCCGCCGGGCGTGCCGCTGAAACCAGACGCCGCACTTGGAAGAGGGAAAAAGCCAGCCAGCCAATCACGGCCGCGGCTCCCGTCGCCCAAACCCACGGCAATGCAGCCACGAGAAGCGATGCCGCGCCAGGTGCTGCGGTGGAGGTCGCCAAAAGTAGTCCAGTCACTCCGTGACTGGTGTCATCGGCCTGGCGCAATCCGAGCATGGCTTCCGGTTGGCGCCAGTCACGGAGTGACTGGACTACTTTTGGCGGCGGCGTCAGCTCTGCCGCAGACGTGACGTGGGACACACCGCGCCACGAGACAGGCACCACCGCAGGCAGCAGCAGCCGCACGAGCAAGAGCGCAGCGAGCAGCGCGCACCACCGCGCGGGAATCAGCCTGAGACGAGAGAGGCCCAGCACGAGCAGCGCGGGCAGCATCACGGACAGGGAGGCATCCGCAGCCCAGCCAGCGAGGTGGCTGATCCATTCAGGGGCGAGTGTGGCGTTCATTTGGTTTCTCCTTTGAGCAGCTCGCGCAGTTCCGCGATGTCCTTCTTGCTGAGTTTCTGACGGTCGAGAAAATTGGCGAGCAACGGTGCAATGCGGCCGCCGAAGACGCGATCGACGAGCGACTGGCTCACGGCGTGGGCGCAGTGCGCTTCCTCGACCAGCGGCCGGTAGCGGTACTCCCTGCCCTGACGTTCGAACCCCAGCGCACCTTTCTTCACGAGACGCGTGATCAGTGTCATGATCGTCGGCGGCTTCCAGTGCTGCGTCTTGCCCAGCGCGGCGATGACGTCAGCCGAATTCGTCTCGCCACGCGACCAAAACTCACGCATCACGATCCACTCGGAGTCGGAGATGGACGGGGTTTTGGTCGTCTTGCTGGTGCTGGGAATCCTGGAGGGCATCTTGTGATGGAAATCGAATTACGGATGTAAATGCATGTTTATCTACATCTGTAATTCCCGTCAACATTTTTTTCACGCACAAGCTGGCAATGTCGGCCGTGCGTTTCTGCGAGTGGGCGGCGGATCAAGCCTTGCTCTTTTTCGCGCGGGGCTTCCGTGGAACTTTCGACTTCGCCATTTTTGCCGCGGGAGTCGGCAGCAGATCGGTAAATGGCTCAGGCAAGTCGGCTGATGGAGGCGCAGTCCGCAGCGCGCGCACCTCTTCATCGGCTGCGACGAGCCGCGCCCGGAGGGACATGATCTCGCCGTCCAGCGTGTCTGCGCGTGTCTCGGAGGCATGGAGCGCGGACTTGACGTGCTCGATATCGTGAAGCGGCGTGTCAGTGGAAGGCACTCTCCGCCTGGACCGCAGCCACCAGCCGAGCGCGAAGAACGCGGTGCCAGTCAGCGCGAGCAGCGTTCCCATCTTGATCAGCAACCATGCAAGGCCTTCCATGTTCGTCTTCCTCCAGCTATCGGTTTCTAAATTTGTTGAGTTGGTCCAGGTGATCCTTGAGCGCGTCGAGCGCCTCGGAGAATTCCTCCACCGCTGTTTGCAGCGGGAATCCCGGCGGCACGATGCCCGCCTTCCCGATGCCGTCGGGGCCGAAGATGGCGCTGGAAACCGGCGCGGCCTTCCATGCCTCACCTGGGATGGCGAAGGCGACGATGCCCGGCGCGTCTGGCGCTGGCGCGCCTGGAAAGCTGCGCGCCGTGGGAAGTGCCTCATCAACTGGTGAGCACCGTGTGTTCAGCGTGATGAGCTGGACCAACACATGGTTCGGGTATGCTTGCCTCGCGGCATCGAGAATCTGGGTGCGCGAGGATTCCTCGGCGACCTGACCGCGCAGCCACGCGCGATCTCCGAACACGGCGAGAGTCACACACGGCTTGATCTGCGCGTTAGGATCCGGGCTGGTGTCCGCGTACCAGCGCGCGACGCTCCGCGCATCCGGCTCGACGAGCTTTGCGTCGATGTCACGCGGAAGCGCGGCGAGGATCGAGGCGGCGACATCGGCCGCCGGCAGGGTCACCACTTTCCATTGTCCGCCCGGCACAGCCACGGCGACGAGGCCGGTGCGCGATCCATCAGTGACGGGTGGAAAAAAACTCAGCGTGGTGGCGGCATCCACCACGGGGCGCCTGTCTCCGGTGACGCGGAGCTGGTCAAACACGCGCATCCCGACGCAGGCGCGGAGCGTGGCCTCGATGAGCTGCGTCTTCAGCGCGGCGGAGCCGACCTCGCCGGTGACGAGGACATCGCTGCCGCGGATGCCGAGGATGACATGAGGCGCGGGCAGCCTAGCCTTCCGCGCGGCCTCCGCGGCCTCAATGCGCTGTGCGGCGCGGCGCTGCCTTGCCATCTTCACCGCAGGCAGTGCCTCCGTTTCCCACTGCGCCCGGGTGCCTCCTGAGATCGAGAGCCATTCCTTGAGCGCGTCCTCTTCATCCGGCTCGTGGATCTGCCACTCCTCCCCGACGCGGGCGGTGAGCACGGCGGCCTGCTCGTTAAGCGTGCGCATCTTCGCAGGCAGCGAGCCTAGCGTCACATCGATCTCATCAGAAGACGCGGCTTTTTGATCGTCCACCGCCACGGTTTTACGAAAGTCCACGCCGGGCTTCACGAGCAGCTTCTCAGCCGTCTGTGTGACGAGATCTCTCTCCTCCTCAGATCCGGCCAGGCCGAGCAGGGTGATGCGGTTTCCATCCAGCACCAGCATGAGCCAGCCCGGAGGCAGCGCATCGATGCCGATCTGGTTTCTCACCGCCGTCACCGGATTCAGCGCGAGCCCCAGGCCCGAAGCACGGCGCAGTTCGTGTCCGACAATCTGCGCCGCGAGCCCGCGCATGGCAGCTTTGTGCACCGTGCCCGTCAGCACGGCCTGCTGCCCGTCGAAGGCGACCGCGACATCCTTCAAATGACGCGCCTGAGGATGCAGCCTCAGCACTTCCCGCGCGGCGGTTTCCAGCGATCTCTCGATACGCGCGGCCCACACCGCCCAGCCCAGAATCATGAGCCCGGCCCAGAGTGCGATCGCGATGAACCAGTATTTCCGCATTGCCAGGAGGCGCGGAGTTAATCCATGCGTGACAGGCAGGCAAACACAAAGGCTTGCCTGCGGAAGCTGGATTTTCTAAACTGTCCGGCAACCGAAAATCAATTCGCGTCCACGAGGGCAAAAGACCTCCGCGCGCCCTTCAGAATGCCTCCGCTTCGTCCCGTTATGACATGCCTCACTTCCACTTCGTCCAAGGCGGCGGTGATGGCGTATTAACAAACGCTGCCGTCTCAGGCGACGCCTCCCCGCATTCGATCCACCCATGGAAATTGAACCGAAACAGCCAGAACAATCGACGCCAGCCCAGCTTCAGCTTCCGGATGAACTGCCGGTGATGGTGCTCTCGAACTGCTTCCTTCTGCCGGGCTGCTTTCTGCCGTTGTTCATTTTTGAGGAGCGCTACCGCCTCTTGCTGCGGCACGCGCTGAAGACGCACCGCATGTTTTGCGTGGGCATCCGGCGGCGTTCGTCCGGAGACTCTGACGAGGTGCTGCCTGTGACCACCGCCGGGCTGATCCGCGCGTGCGTGAAGAATGAGGACGGCACCTCGCAGCTCATGCTGCATGGCATGCGGCGCATCCGCATCGTCGGCTGGAATCAGGAGCACCCGTTCCGCCTGGCGAAGATCGAGCCGGTCATCACCACGCCGTGCCCGGCCGCGCGGCTCGCTGCGATGCAGCAGCAGGCCATCGATCTCCTGCCGCCGGCCCCCGAGGACTGCTGCGATGCGGTGAAGATCGTGCGTCAGGCGATCAAGGGGATGGATGACCCGGAGATGGTCTGCGACATCCTGGCCTACCATTTTGTGAAGCGCTCCTGCACGCTGCGGGCTCTGCTGGCGGAAGACTGCCTCGAGGCGCGCTACGGTCTGCTCATCGCGGAGCTGGCCCGCCTCGCTGGCGAGTGACGGGCGGGCCGGCCTTGCGCACGCGGCGATTCCTCTGCAACATCGCCCCTCTCCACCATGGCCCACCGATTCGTCTGCACCGAGCGCGTCCAGTTTTCCGACACGGACATGGCGGGCATCATGCACTTCTCGAATTTCTTCCGGTTCATGGAGCGCGTTGAGCACGCCTTCTTCCGCTCGCTCGACCTCTCCGTGTGGGAAAATCCGGACCTCATCCCGGACGATGAGCGGGTGCACTGGCCGCGCGTCCATGCCGCGTGCGACTATCACGCACCGTTGCGCTTTGAAGACGAGGCGCGCATCGAGCTGCTGGTGGAGGAAGTGCGCAGGCGCTCCATCCGCTACCTCATCCGCGTTTGGAAAACCAGCGGCGAGCTTGCCAGCGAAGGCCGCATGGCCGCCGCGTGCGTGAGGAAAGATCCAGCGACCGGCCAAATGCGCGCGGTCGAGATTCCTGAGCGCATCCGGTCGAAGATCGAAGCAGCGCCGGAAGAGATGCTGAAGTCGGGAGGGCGGCAGCAATGACAGAGCGCCAAAGCAAATTGACCAAGATCCAATGCCCAAGATCCAATGACCAAGGAAATCCCAAGACCAAAGGTTCGAGGTTCAACACTCACGTTCGCGGCGCATCAGGAAACGTAGTGGGTGCGCGTGGGAATTTGGAACTTGGTCATTCCTTGGTCATTTGTCATTCCTCATTCGTCATTTCAAAAATGCCCTCGTGAACAATTGACGCTTGGATTTCCCTGCCTTCGAGCCGTTAGTTCCTTCCCATCCTTCCCACTCACGTGAACCCCCAACCCACAGCAAAGAAAAGCAAAATGAACTGGACCTCCTATGCACTGATGACGGTTTTCTTCTGGGGCGTCTATGGCGTCATCCTGCACATGGCGCGCGGCTACATGCCGGACGTCGGCCCGAGCGGATCGACCGGACCCGAAGGCGCGCACGCGGGACTCAAAGCTTTCCTGCTGGTCTGCGGCGCATATTGCGCCACTGGCATCATCACGCTGATCGTGCTGAAGGCTCGCGGCTCCAATTTGTCGCTCTCCAATGACGGCATCAAGTGGGGCCTCATCGCCGGCCTCGCGGGCGCGCTCGGTGCCTTCACCCTGGTGCTCGCGCTCGGCCAGGCCGCCAGCCCTCTCGCCAAAGGCGGCGGCGGTCTCGGCATCGCGGCGGCGGCAGCCGTGATGCCCATCGTCTTCGGGTGCGCGCCGCTGGTGAACACCGTCACCGCCTTGATCAAAGCACCGCCACCCGGCGGACTGCGCTCCCTGCCGCTCGAGTTCGTCATCGGCTGCGTGCTCGCGGCCAGCGGAGCTTTCCTCGTGGCAAAATATGCGCCTTCAAATTCAGGCGCAGGCCATGGCCCGACGCCGTCCACGCCATCCGCTGCAAAAACTGCCGCGCATGAGCCAAGCGTCAGCGCCCCAGCCTCCATCGTCGCGCCAGCAACGGCCACGCCATCCACCGCGCCAACTTCCGCGCCCGTGATCGTGCCCGAAGTCCCCGCCGTCCCATCCGCTGCCACACCACCTGCACCGGGGACGGATGCGAAGCCCTGATGCGACGTTTGCGGTGGTTTAGCAATCGCTGAGCGGCGGTTCTCCGACACCCGCTCAACTATTGCTCAGCGATCGCTCAACAATTGCTCAACAATTGCTCAACTTCCCCTTCCCCCATGATCGACCGTGTCCGCCTGCGCTCCAATCAATGGCGCAAGCTGCGCGCCATCGCGATGCATCTCGCCACCAGCGACTCGTTTTATGGAAAAAAATTCCGCGAGTGGGGTGTGCGCCTCACCGCGATGAACCGCCTCGAAGATTTCGTCGCCAAGATTCCGCCGACGGTGAAGGCCGACATTTTGCAGGACCGCATCGAGCACCCGCCGTTCGGCACGAACTTGATGAAGCCGCTGTCGCACTACACGCGCTTCTGCGCCACCAGCGGCACCAGCACCGGCCAGCCGATGGCCTGGATCGACACACCGGATAGCTGGGAGGCCATGCTCGCGTGCTGGCGTCGCGTCTATGACGCAGCCGGCATCGAGAAAGGCAAGGATCGCATCTTCTTCGCCTTCTCGTTCGGTCCCTTTCTCGGCTTCTGGACCGCGTTCGAGGCAGCGGCCAAAGACTACCTCGTCATCCCCGGCGGCGGTTTGTCGAGCCAGGCACGGCTCGAGGCGATGGCGCGCTATGGCGTGACTGTTTTGTGCTGCACGCCGACTTACGCGCAGCGCCTCGGCGAGATGATCGGCGCGGCGTCCGGCATCGAGCGCGCGAGTTTGAGCGTGCGGAAAATCATCGTCGCTGGCGAAGTCGGCGGCAGCATTCCCGAAGTGAGGAAGCGCATCGAGACGCTGTGGGGCTGCGCGGTCTTCGACCACCACGGCATGACCGAGGTCGGCCCCGTCAGCCACGAGTTCCCCGGCCATCCCGGCACGCTCTGCGTCATGGAAGACGCTTACTTCGCCGAAGTCGTCGATCCCGAAAGGCTCACCGAAGTGGCCGAAGGTGAGTGCGGCGAGCTGCTCCTCACCAATCTCGACCGCACCGCCTGCCCCCTGCTCCGCTACCGCACCGGCGACTGGGTGAAGAAGCGCACCATCGAAGGCCACCTCTGCCTCGAAGGCGGCATGCTCGGCCGCATCGACGAGATGGCCGTCATCCGCGGCGTGAACGTCTATCCCAGCGCCGTCGAAAACATCGTGCGCGAGTTCCCCGAAGTCGGCGAGTTCATCATCGAGCAACGCCAGGTCGATGGCATGGAGGAGATCGAGCTTCATATCGAACTCGACGCAAACCTGGCACCCGCTTTGATTCCGAAGATCGAACACAAGCTCCGCGACACGCTGCATCTCCGCATCCCTGTGAAAATCGTCGAGCCCGGCTCGCTGCCGAGAGGTGAGTTTAAGGCGAAGAGGTGGCGGCGAGTTGGAGCCGAACGATCGTCACCATGAACAAGGAAGCCACCGGCGTGGTGATTGGAATCAGCCTTGCAGTGCTGATCGTTTGTATTCTCGGGCTCCTTTGTCGCAAGACCAATATGCTTCGTGGAGTCGCGTTCGTCAGATGGAAAATTTCCACGGCGGCCGAGGACGCCCGACAACGCTGGATCGAGATCATCTGTTTTGTTGCATCAATGAGCTTTGCCGCATTTTTTGTTTATCTGCTGGTTCACGGTTTCAATTGGCTGGCTGTGCTTCTTCGGCCCGATTTGCCAGAGGTCGGCATCGTCTTGCCTATGAGTTTGTTGGGCTGGCTGAACATGGCCTTGCTGCCGTCAATGTTGCTCGGTTTCTTCCCAGCAGCTGGAATCGCCAAACTCATCCTCGCCGACAATCGCTTTCAAAAGCTCTTTCGCAATCCAGCGGCACCCTATGCAGCAAATCAATTGCGAGCCGCACTGCTTTTTATTCTGGCTTGCGCGGCAATCGACGCAGTCTTGTTACCGTTGGCATCGGGTTACTACGTTCGCATCGACGACCGTGTCTTTGCGATGAATCGATTTCTGAGCTTGGAAGAGGAAGCGGTTCCGTTACCAACAGTTTCCAGCATCACCCATGTCTCGTCGTTTCGCGCACCCATCGGAAACATCGTCCGGAAACCTTTTTATGAAGTAGGATTCGCTGATGGTCGGGTTTGGACGAGCAAAGATTGGATCGTCGGTGACCTTCGAGGCACTGATGTTGTTCGGTTCATTGATCGTCTCGCCCAAATGACGGGAAAGGAAATCTCGAGTTCCGATCCGTTCCCAAGGTAAACATCCTGTCGCACGCAGAATTCCATGAGCATATCGTTAATCGAACTTAAATCCATCTCCAAGTCCTACTCCGACCCCGGCAGCGGCGCGTCGGTCCC
>JANOBO010000236.1:0-18914 GCA_031411695.1 Verrucomicrobiaceae bacterium | reverse complement strand
GACAACGACGGCGTAACGAAACTCATAGAATACGCCACCGCGATGAATGTGGCCTTGAACGACAAAGTGCCGCAGTCCGCCACGATGGCCGGCAACACGCTGGAGTTCATCTATACCAAAAACAAAGCCGCCACCGAAGTGAGCTACACCGTCGAGTGGAGCGATGATTTGGCCGCCTGGAGCAGCGCAGGCGTGACGAGCAGCGTCTTGACCGAAGGAGCCACCACTCAACAAATCAAAGCCGTCGTGCCTGCGGTAACGGCAAGGCGCTTTGTGCATCTCAAAGTCACGAAACCATGATTAATCAACGAATAGAAGTGCGAAGCACCATGGACTGCGGCAGCCTGCTGCCGCTTTTCCGAGGCAGCCTGCTGCCGTATTCGTCTCCGTGGACTGCAAAGCCGAGCCGCTACCGCGTGGGCGGAGCATTCACGCTTCGAAGGGCATCCATCGGCCTTTTCGCCAGCAGGCTGGCTTAGAAAAGCGGCAGCAGGCTGCCGCAGTCCAAGGAGGCTTCGCCTCGCTATGAATACGAATACACAACTCCCCACAGATGACGAAACAGCAAAAGGCTCGCTCGATTGGCCTCATGCGCCGCCACATCGACTTTCAGAGGCTGGGGTGTATTTCGTCACGGCGAGAACCCACGATCAGATTCAATGGCTCCACACGCCTGAGCGACGTGATTGGTTTCAACAGATGCTCTTTGAGAGATTCTCCGAGAAGAACTGGCGATTAGAAGCTTGGGCGGTGTTGTCGAATCATTACCATGTGGTCGCTCACAGCCCGCAAGGCAATGCGGAGACGCTGGGACCTCTGCTTCAGAAGCTCCACAGCCTATCCACCAAACGGCTCAATCTGGAAGACACCACGCCTGGGCGCACTCGTCTCTGGCAGAACTTCAGAGAGACCCATTTGACATATCAGCGTAGCTACTTGGCTCGACTGAACTATGTGCACCAGAATCCGAAGCATCATGGCTTGGTGCCGGTCGCGTCGGATTGGAAATGGTGCAGTGCCGCGACTTTTAAACGGTCGGTGACCCCAGCGTGGGTGAAGACCATCGCCAGCTTTCATTATGAAGAGATCGCAAAGGAGGACGGAGATGTATAATCGTGCGCCCCAGAAGCCGAAGGCCTTGGACTGCGGCAGCCTGCTGCCGCTTTTCCGAGGCAGCCCAGCTGCCGCGAACGTCTCCACGGCCTGCAAAGCAGAGCCACAGCCGCGTGGGCGGAGCCTTCACGCTGCGAACAATGTCCATCGGCCTGCACGCCAGCAGGCTGGCTTGAGAAAGCGGCAGCAGGGCTGCACGCAGTCCAAGGAGGCTTCGCCTCGTCCCGCTCCGATCCTTGATAGTCCAATGTGCTCTCGCAATTTTCCTGCTCCTCACCACCTCCGCTCTCGCCCCGGCGGGCACGGGACTCACGGGCAAATACTACGACAACACGACGTTCACCACGGTGGTGACGACGCGCACGGATGCCTCGCTAAACTTCAACTTCGGCACGGCCATTCCATCCGGCACGGCGATCACGGCGGCGGATACTTATTGCATTGCTTGGGCGGGGCAGATTGAGGCGGGTTACTCGGAGCTTTATACCTTCACGGTCACGGCGGATGATGCGGCGCGGCTTTGGGTGGACGATCAACTCATTGTGCAGCGCACCTTCTTTCAAGGCACGGGCGAGATGCGGGGGCAGATTCGGTTGATCCACCGCCATCGTGCAGAGCTTGGCGGCAGACGGACCCGCGCCGAAGCCAGACGCGGCCAGGCCAAACGTGCTCTTCATCTCGGTCGATGACTTGGGCAGTGTGATCGGGCCGGCCGGTCATCCACTCGCCAAGACGCCGCACTTGGACCGGCTCGCGGTGTGCGGTGTGCGGTTTGATCGCGCTTACTGCCAGGTTCCCTTGTGCAATCCAAGTCGTGCCTCGTTGATGACCGGACTGCGGCCCGACGTGTGCGGTGTGTTTGACCTGTCGCGGCATTTTCGCGCGCAAAATCCGGACGTCATCACGCTGCCGCAGCTTTTTAGAAATGGCGGCTGGCTCATCGCCCGCGTCGGGAAGATCTATCATTACGATGTCCCGAACGGCATCGGCACGGATGGCCTCGATGATGCGCCTTCGTGGGAGAGCGTGAGCAATCCCAAAGGCCGCGATGTCACCGACGAATCGAAGATCATCAACCCCACTCCGGGCAAGCCCGTGAGCGCGGCGCTGAGCTGGTTGGCTGCGGACGGCGGGGACGAGGAACAAACGGATGGCATGACCGGCACCGAGGTGATCCGCCTGCTCCGGCAATCTCACGGAAAGCCTTTCTTCATCGCCGCCGGATTCTTCCGCCCGCACACGCCTTTCGTCGCGCCGAGAAAATACTTCGAGATCTATCCGCTCGATCAGATCAGGCTGCCCGAATCGCCCACGGATGATCGCGCTGACATCCCGCCTGCCGCCTTCGCGCATAACAACCTCGGGCCGAACTACGGTCTCTCGCCCGAGGCCTGCCGCGAGGCCCTGCGCGCCTACCTTGCGTGCGTGTCGTTTGTCGATGCGCAGATCGGTCGCGTGCTCGATGCGCTGGATCAGCTGGGTCTTGCCGGGAACACCGTCGTCGTCTTCTGGAGCGACCACGGCTATCACCTCGGTGAGCACGGTGGCATCTGGCAGAAGCGCACCTTGTTTGAAGAGTCCGCACGCGCGCCGCTCATCATCCGCGCGCCCAAGGCTGCGGGGAATGGCCGCAGCTCACCGCGCATCGTCGAGTTTGTGGATCTCTACCCCACGCTCGCCGAGTTGGC
Source organism: Verrucomicrobiaceae bacterium (assembly GCA_031411695.1). Lineage (GTDB taxonomy): Bacteria > Verrucomicrobiota > Verrucomicrobiia > Verrucomicrobiales > Verrucomicrobiaceae > JAIBCL01. Next base: position 16,113 of record JANOBO010000236.1, on the reverse strand, counting down.
GGGACTTGATGCGTCCAGGCATCTCGCCGGAAGAAGCCTGCGTCCGCTGCTTGATGATCCCGGATGCGAGTGGCCGCATGCCGCCTTCACTCAGATTCTTCGTCCGGGCGATGGCACGCCGATCATGGGCCGCAGCATCCGCACCGAGCACTGGCGCTACACGGAGTGGGATGAGGGCCGCGCGGGCGCGGAGCTATACGATCACCGCACGGATGCAAACGAGTTCATCAACCGCGCGCAGCAGCCCGACAAAGCCTCGATCATCAGAAAGCTCCGCGCCCGCCTCGCGCGAAGCGCCGCAGGCACAGTGCCGAAGACGTCATTTGATCCGAAGCGCCTGTGATCAAGCGCGGCTCCGGTCTGCTGCGCCCGGCTATTTCTCCACAGCTTCGGACGCGGTCGCTCGGAGAGTGATAGGACGCACGGCGCTGCCGGGCGCGATCCACCAACCGTGCGGGGTGGAGGATTCGGCGGCACGATGCAGGAGATTCACAAGCGGAAGCTCTACGCCGACGCTTCCTCCGGCGAACGGGTGGAAGAAGCTGATGCGCGAGTGGCTGCTCACGTGGCCGTCGCTGAGGATGACGGAACCGTCCGGGAAGCTCGCAGATAGTTGGATCCGGCCATCGGGCTGGAGCAAGACCTTTGCCGGTGACAAATTTTCGGCCGAATCAAGCGCGAGGATATCCACCTCGAGCGCGCCAGTTTCCGTCAGACGCTGAATGACGGAATCGGCGGCGAGGAGTGCGGCAGGCATGTCGTGAATGGCTTGCATCTGCGAGAGCCAAGTCGCCTGCTCGTCCCGCAGCAGGCCCACGTGGCCGATGACGCCGCCAGTGCCGCCTTCGGTCAGGTCGAGTTGCAGACTCAGGAGGAGCGTGGGCTTTTCCGCGCGCGGAATCACGGCGGTGAAGGCGAGCGCATCGCCGAATCTTGCGCTTCCACCGGTGTCAAAGACACCTGCCACCGGCAGCTCATCGCCGTCGTAGCGAAGCCGGGCGGTGAAGTCTCCAAGATCCTGAACCTTCAATTCCAGCTCACCCGTGCTGCTGAGCGAGGCCTGCACGCCATCGCGCGCATAAACCAGTCCATGATACGGACCCAGCAGGCTCTCGTGAAACGGATTGCGGACAAACGTCGCGGTGATGACGGGATGTCTCGCCAGCTCCTCGGTGAAGACGAATGAGAGCTGCGGATTCTCGGCGGTCGCGCCGCTGATGCCGACGCCTGACCAACTGGCGAAGACGTAACGATTGTCCGCCTGCGCGGTGAGTGTGTAGCTCTTGCCGATCTCGTATCCCTCCCGCCAGCGCCAGCCGCGTACGATGCCAGCGCCCGCACCGGGCACCATGATGACCCGCAGCTTGTGCTTCACGGTCTGCGTGGACGCGGTGGTCAGCGCTTCGTCCGTTGATGTCGCGTCATTCGTCGTTGCGGCGGGAGAGAGCGGTGCCTCGGCCAGCAGCGGCTTCTCCTCTGGAGTGACGAAGCGCAAGATAGCTCCGCGCTGGAGCGCGGAGTTGGCCGAGTTGCGTCCGCAAACGCGGAAGTAGTGCGTGGTGCCGCGCTTGAGATCCGCGAGCAAAGCCTGCACCGGTTTCGCTGTCTCACCAGCTCTCGCGGTGCCGGCGGCGAGCGTGCTCGCATCTTTGAGCAATGGATCGAGCCCCCATTCGAATGCCACCTCCGTGTCGAGACCATTCGGACGGATCACGCCATGCAGCTCGACTTTTCCGTCCGCAAGAATCACCGCCTCCTGCGTCATCGGTGTGGGCCCGAAGCGCAGACGATAAATCGTGCCGCCGTTGCCAGGGCCGCCCATGCGCGTCAGGCCGTAGTAGTTGCCATCCGTGTGCCGATAGGGACGTGCGACGTCCAACTGCGCGCCCGTCAGAGCCTGCGATCCTGCGCCGGTGAACTCGAACAGCTTCGCGAACTGGCGTGTGCGCGTATCGAAGGTGTAAATGTAGCCGGGCGATCCGAATCCAAATTGCGATCCTGTACCCCAGAGCATGCCTCGGTCGTCCAGCATGGGTGAGTTGATCATGCGAAAATCGCGGTTGCGTTGGCTGCTGACGAGTTCGCCGCTGCGGGTGTTGAGTTCATACAATGTGCATTGGCGGGTGCCGGTGCCGATATCGAACACGGCGCTGAACCACACCGACTCCTTGCCATCCCACCACATGTCGGTGCACGGGTTCCAACCGTTCCAGCCGGCATCGGCGTTGTCGAAGTTTTGCACGATAGTCAGCTTTTCGGTCGCGGTATCGATCTTGAAGAGCGAGGCGCTGGTGCTGCGACGCGGAAAAGACTGGGAGCATCCCCATAGCACACCATTGCCATCGAGCGTGAGACCGCCACGCAGCCAGCCGCCTTTGACCGGCGCGATGGTCTTCACCGTGAGGGCATTTGGATCGATCTTAATGATCGAAGTGTAGGCGGCGGCCCATAGGAAGCCCTTGTTGTCGAAAGCGATGCCTCCGAATGGCGCCTGCACGCGTGGTGTTGTTTGTTTTGATATCTCGATGACTTCGGTGAACTCGCCGGTGCGTTCGTCGATCTTGAAGACGGTGCCTTCGCCGAGCGACTGGCCGATGTAAGTGGTTCCCCAAATGAAACCTTTGCCATCACGCACCAACGGCTGGCCACTGAAGTGCCCGCGACACTGTCCGTCCTCTCCGGTGAAATGCACGACGGTGACGAGCTCGTCCGTCACTGGATCGAACTTGTAGATGGTGCCGGAGTGCTGCGCGCCGCCATCAAGCGTGCCGCCCCAGAGCCAGCCCGCGTCGTCGCTCACGAGCGTGCCGCGCGGATCGGAGCCTTCGGCATTCGAGGCGGTTTCGGCGATGTCCTTGAGCATGGTGTAAGCGCCAGTCTTGATGTCGAGGTGGTAAACAAGCCCCAGTCCAATTCCCAACCGGCTCTTGCCGCCGAAATCGCACGCACCAAAAAATCCTCCAACGCCATCGGGCAACAGATCACCTCGTGCCGGGCCGCCTGGATCGGTGCCTCCCGTTCCGGTGAATGCCACCATGCTGGTGAGCTCGCCAGTGCTCGCGTTGATCTTGTAAATGGAACCGTGGCCCTTCTCTCCGCCGTAGCTCGCAGTGCCCCAAAAACAGCCTGCGCCATCAGCGGCGAGCTGAGTCTCCGGAGCCTGGCCGGCGCGATTCCGCAGGTTGAATTCCGCGACATGTGTGAACACGCCCGTGGATGGCGCGATTTTGAACACGGTGCCGAAGTCAGCAGATCCCCCGTTTCGTGTCGTGCCCCACAGGTTGCCATCAGCTCCGAGTGTGAAGTCGCCCAAGGGCTGCTTGCCGATGCATGCGCCGTCCTTGCCCGTGAAGTCGAGCACCGTCATGGCCTCGCCAGTGGCAAGGTTCACTTTGAAAATCGTGCCATTGCCCGTGCTGCCGCCTTCGCTTGTCGCGCCCCACAGAAATCCGAGGCCGTCCGGCGTAAGTCCAGCCTGCGCGCGACCACCTCGCAGATGCCCCTTCAATCCGGCGAATCGTGCGATTGTCGCGACCTCGCGGGATTTCGGATCAAAGCGGTAGATGTTGTAATAAGTGGTGCCCCAAATTTCTCCACCCGGCGCGATCCAAGGCCGCGCCCACGGCGATCCCATCCGATCAAAATCCACCGCCGTGTCCAGTGTGCCTGAGCGCGGATCGAAATTGAAAAGCGTACCGTCATCGTGCGCGCCGCCGCTCTCGGTCACGCCCCAAAAAGTGCCGTCGGGCGCCGGAGTTAATCCGCCGCGCGGATATTTCCCCCGCAGCACTCCCGTGATGCCATTGAAGGCCACCACTTCCTGCCAGTCCGATCCATCCACGCGCATTTTGTAAATCGCTCCGAGACCGTAATGGCCGCCGGACCCGACGGTTCCCCATAACCAACCGTCTGCATCGAGCGCCAAGTGTCCTCTGGGGTGCATGGGCGGCTTGGGAAAGCTGTGAACCAGTTCATGCACCGGCATTGGTTTCACATTCGCAGCGGCAGCCGGAGAGGAGACGGGTGCTGGAGCGCTCGCCGCAACGAGCCTTTGCGGCGCAGAAAGCACGGGCACGGCGACGGCGGGCGCGATGTTGCGCGGGAGATGCGGTGCCTCTGATGTGATAGGAACGACGGCAACACCCGGCCCGTCACTCCTCCTCGGAGGCGATGGACTGCTCACGATCCAGACACCTCCCGCCGCCAGCAGAGCCGCGATGCCGGCCTTCATCCATAGGGCGGTCGATGCGCCCGCTGAGGCTGTTGTCGCTGTTGTCGCGCCGATGCCGCTCATGCTGAGCTTTCCCAGAGCAGCAATCAACGCCGCCGGAGCCGCCGATGCACTGTTGGCCGTCAACAGCGCCGCCAGTCCCGCGCCGCAAAGCAGTCCGCGTGTTTGAAGCTGGCTGCGCAAAACTGAAAGCCCTTCATCCACTTGTCTCGACACTGTGGACTGGTTCACACCGAGCTGCTCCGCGATCTCACGCTGCGAGCGGCTTTGAAGAAAATGCATCACCAGCGGCACACGCAGGTTGTCCGGCAGCTCATCAATGGCGGCATCGAGCTCCGTCTCCACTTCCGCCCACGTCGCCTCGTGCTCGGTCGGCCCTCGCACCGCTGCCTCGCTGGCCGCGGCCTCCTCCTCGATGCGGCGTCGTGTCGCATCATCGCGCACTGCATTGCACGCGCGCCGCCACGCCACGCGGTGCAGCCACGCCGCCACTGATTGCGTGATGTGCCGCGACTGCCGCGCGAGCTGGAAAAATGTCTCCTGTGCCACATCCTCCGCCATCGCCTCATCGCGCGTGATGCGCCGCGCCGTGGCGAATACCATGCCCGCATGAGCCTGCACCAGGTCGCGAAACGCGGTGGCGTCTCCTTGATGGTGGTAGCGTGAGAGCAGTTGGAGATCGGTGAGCATCGCGGCTGGGAGGTGGCTTTGATGAAGGACACGGAAGACGCCGGGTTGATGCACACATTCCTGAACTTTCCCGTTGTCGGCCGGCATCCTCGGGGTGCTCGCGCAGAAACTCAAAGCTTCAATCCAGCGCCGTTCGCGGCGCCAGGCGGCCTCGCCCGCAACGGACTTCAGCGCAGCGAAACAAGCGCGTGGTGAAGGGCGTTTCGGTTTCACCATGTCTCGTGTTCCTTACGCTGCGCTTCTCTTTTTCACGACCGGGCTCTCGGTCGCAGCCGAGTCCCTGCTGCCGACTGCGGCCCCTGTGCCGCGCGTGCAGGCGATTCCGCTGCCGCGCCACGTCACGTCTTTCCGACTCGATGGGCGTGAGCTTACGGCGTGCCACTCTGATCCGGCGGACCGCCGCGTTTTCTGGCATCCGATCCACGCCTCGCGTGACATCTCGCTCACGCGCATGGGGCATCCGCACGATCCGCTCACGCACAGTCATCATAACTCAGTGTGGATCTCGCACGCCGACGTCGATGGCGTGAACTTTTGGGGGGACCAAGGCAAGAGCCTGGGGCGCATCACAAACGTGGAGGTTTCGCGCGAGGGCTACACGGACAGCGATGAGTTTGCGTCGATGCAGATGGTGAACCATTGGGTGCGGGAGGACGACAAGTCCGTGATGCTAATCGAGACGCGGCGCACCGAGGTGCGGCCTGTGGATGGCGCGAAGAGCTGGTTTCTGATCATCGACCTGGAGTTCACGACGCCGAAGGGGAAGACCACGACAATCAAGCCGAGCGGCTTCGGCCTCGTGGGCGTGCGCATGGCGAAGAGCATCGGAGTCATCGACGGCGGCGGCCGCATCCTGAACTCGGAAGGGCTGGTCAATGAGAAGCCCATTTTCCGCCAGCCCACGCGTTGGTGCGACTACGCCGGCCGGCTCACGAACGAGGCCGACGGGTTTGCCGGCATCACCTTGATGAATCATCCATCGAACCCGCAAAATCCGACGCCGTTCCATGTGCGCGATGATGGCTGGATGCTCCCGTGCCTGAATCTCGACTCCAGCCTGGCGGTGAGTGAGACCGCCAAACTGCGCCTTCGCTACGGTCTTTGGGTTCACGATGGCATCGCTTCGCAGGAGGAAAGCGAGGCGATGTGGCGGCGCTTTTCCGATCTGCCGCTTGCCGATCTCGTGCTGAAGAAAAAGTGACCGCGCTTCTTTTGCCGCGACGAACTCAAACGAACGACGTTCTCTCCATCTCCGAAACTGCCCGAAAACAATACCCATCCATGAAATCCATCATCAACCTGCTCGTCCTCGCCTCCGCCCTGCTGCCACCAGCGAGCGTCTTCTCAGCCGACTGGCCGCAATGGCGCGGCCCCAACCGGGATGACAACTCCACAGAGTCCGGCCTTCTCAAATCATGGCCTGGAGACGGGCCGAAGCTTTTGTGGATGAGCAAGGATGCGGGGCTCGGCTACTCCGGCCACGCCATCGTGGGCGACACGCTCTACACGATGGGAGCGCGCGACGCGACGGAGTTCGTCATCGCGCTCGACGTGAAGACCGGCAAGGAGAAGTGGAGCGCGGAGGCCGGGCCCTTGCTCACGAACGGCTGGGGAGACGGCCCGCGAAGCACACCGACAATTTCCGGCGGGCGTGTGTATGCGCTCAGCGGAAAAGGAAAACTGAGCTGCATGAACGCCGCCGACGGAGCGCAGATCTGGTCCACCACCATGGATGAAGCCGGCGGCAAGGTGCCGGGCTGGGGCTACACGGAGAGCGTGCTGGTCGATGGCGATCTGGTGATCTGCACACCCGGCGGCGCGCAGGGTACGCTCGCTGCGTTCGACAAGAACACCGGGAAGAAAGTCTGGCAGAGCGCCGAGTGGACGGACCCCGCGCAGTATTCCTCGGTCATTGCCGCAGATCACAACGGCGCGCGTCAGCTCATACAGCTCACCATGCAGAGCGTCGCGGCCGTGAATGCAAAGGACGGCTCGCTTCTGTGGAAGGTGCCGTTCCCTGGCAAGACGGCAGTCATCCCAACGCCCATCTTCAAGGACGGCAGTGTTTTTGTCTGCGCGGGCTACGGCGTCGGCGCGAAGCTCATCAAGATCGGAAGTGGAAACCAAGTCGAGGACATGAATCCAGATCCGAACACGAGCATGGTCAATCATCATGGCGGTGTCGTTTTGGTGGATGGGAATCTCTACGGATACTCCGACAAGGGCGGCTGGACCTGCATGGACTTCAAGACCGGCGCGGTGAAGTGGCAGGAGAACGCCGCGCTCAAAAAAGGCGCGGTGCATTTCGCCGACGGGAAGCTCTACCTTCTCGAGGAGGGCACCGGCACCGTCGTCCTCATCGATGCCTCCCCGAATGGATGGAAGGAGCGCGGCCGCTTCACCCTCTCACCGCAGTCCGCCCAGCGGAATCCGAAGGGCAAGGTATGGACGCATCCCGTCATCGCGAATGGCCGGCTCTTTTTGCGTGATCAGGAGCTGCTCTATTGCTTCGATGTGAAGGGGAAGTGATTCCTTGGAGGCGGGCACTCACGCGCCCGTTTTTTTCCCAAGCCAAGCCTCGCACCGCAACGTCATGAAACACGCCCTCACCGCGCTCATCCTTTTTCATCTCATCCCATGCAGCCCGCTGTCTGCGGAGAACTGGCCGATGTGGCGCGGTGCGCGTGGCGACGGCACATGCACGGAGGCAGGCTTGCCGGAGAAATGGAGCGCCACTGAAAACGTGGCTTGGAAATTCAAACTGCCTGAGCGCGGAAACTCCACGCCCGTCGTATGGGGTGACAAGGTCTTCATCACGCAGGCCATCGGGAAGGAAGGCCGGCGCACGCTCGTGTGCATCGAGAGAAAGACGGGAAAGCAGCTCTGGCAAAGCGGCACGACTTGGAAGCAGCCCGAGCTCACCCATGACACAAATCCGTATTGCTCCGCCTCACCTGCGACGGACGGCGAGCGTGTGATCGTGTCGTTCGCATCGGCGGGCGTGTTTTGCTACGACATGGATGGGAACGAGCAATGGAAGCGCACAGACCTCGGCAGGCAGCATCACATCTGGGGCTACGGCTCGTCTCCCGTCATCGCGGGTGAGCGCGTCTTCCTGAATTTCGGCCCGGGAGAAAACACCGTGTTGCATTGCTTTGACCTCAAGACGGGCCGGACGCTGTGGCAGCATCAGGAGCCCGGCGGCGCATCCGGTGAAGGTGGAAACAAGAAGTGGCTCGGCGCGTGGAATGATCCGCTGCCGCGCAAGGTGGGCGCGCGTGACGAGCTGCTGATGGCGTATCCCGGCCGTGCATGTGCGTTTGATCCAGCGAGCGGCGCGGAGCTTTGGACGTGCGATGGCCTGACGCCTCTCGTCTATAACTCACCGTTGTTTGCCGATGGTGTCATGTTCGCCATGTGCGGCTACGGCGGCGCGGCGATGGCTGTGAAGGCGGGCGGCAGCGGGAATGTGACCGCGACGCATCGCGTGTGGCATCTTCCAAAAGTTCAGCAGCGCATCGGCTCCGGCGTGATTCACCAGGGGCACCACTACATCCTGACGGACCCGGGAATCGTCGAGTGCCGCGATGTGAAAACTGGCGCGCTGATCTACAACGAGCGCCTCAAAGGACCGGGCCCGACCGGACAGAACTGGTCCTCCCTCGTCCTGAGTGCTGATGGCAAATGCTACGCCGCGAACCAAGGCGGCGACTGCTTCGTGTTCAAGGCCAGCCCGAAGTTCGAGCTGCTCGCCACGAACTCGATGGGGGAAAAAATCATCGCCTCCATCGCCGTTTCAGACGGTCAGTTGTTCATCCGCGGGCATCAGAATCTGTTCTGCATCGGCGCAAAGTGATTCTTTCCCGACGTGGTCCAGTTGGCAATTGTTGACCCGTCATTTTGCCTTCTTCTTCCGTCGGTTTGAGTCCCCAGGCAGCGGGCCCGCCATCGGCGGCGTCTCGAAGTATTTGCCGTCGTCGATTACTCGCGGATCGGCCGTGCGTTTGAGTTCGTCCATCAGGCGCTGGTTCATCGACTCGCGGATCGTCGCGTATTGCGGATCATCCGCGACGTTTTTGATCTGCTGCGGATCGCTGGCAAGAATGTACAGCTCCTCGCGCGGCCGGATGGCGAAGGCGTAGTCGAAGTAGCGCTTCCACTCCGGCTCGCCGCGATTCTCGACGAGCCAGGCCTTCGTCGGACTGGAGTCCATGTCAGCCAAGGTGACGTGGGTGTTTTCCACCAGCTCGGTGTGGCTTGGTGGCGTCGTACCGTCCAGACGAGTCGGGTCCCCCATCGGCCAGCGCTCCGGTTTGAAGTTGATGATGTAGAGGTACTCCTTCGTGCGCAGGGACCGCTGCGGATAGCCGACGAATCCTTCACGCGCGCTCTCGACGTGGCGTTCGCGTCCGGTCACGACCCATGTCCGCTGTTGATCGACGAGTCCTGATTTGTCCGACTGCAGCACGGGCATCAGACTGCGGCCCGTCATCTCCGGCGTGGGTTTCACCCCGCCCGCCTCGAGAAACGTGGGGCACAGATCCATCAGGTTCACATAGTCATCCACGACGCGCCCGCCCTTCACGCCGGGCCCGCGGATGGCTAGCGTGACGCCTGTGCCGAAGTCGTAGAGATTGCACTTCCCGTGCGTGAATCCCGGCGCGCCGTGATCGCCGCTGATGACGATGAGTGTGTTGTCCAGCTCACCGATCTTCTCCAGCTTTGCGACCATGAGGCCGATGGCCGCGTCCAAAGCCTGCGCCTCGCCGAAGTAATCCGCGAGGTCTTCGCGAATCTCCGGCACATCGGGGAGAAACGCCGGCACCTTGCCCTTGAACGAGTCCGGCTCGATGCCCCACAGCGCCTTGCCCGATCCGCGCTGCCATTTGCGATGCACGTTGGTCGGGCCGAACCAAAAACAAAACGGCTGGCCGGCCGGACGCGCGGCGAGGAAGTCGTCAAAGTTTCCGAGCACCTGCTCGTAGAGTTCATCCTTCGCCGCCTGGACCGGCACGCCTTTTGCAACGGCGGCGGTGACGTTCTCCGAGAAGTTGTTGAAGTCGCCGCCCGCCTTTTGGTAAGCGTACTTTTGCTCGCCATACGGCGCGTCGCTGGGAGAGCCCGGTCCCCACACCTTGTAGCTCTTGCCGATGTGGTAGCCCGCATCGCGCAGCATCAGCGGATACGACGGGATGGCCGGATCCCACACCGCGCCCTGAAGGATCGCCGCGCGCCGCGTCCGCCAGAAATACTGGCCCGAGAGCAACGAACTGCGGCACGGCGTGCACGATGGCGCGGTGACGTGCGCGTTTCTGAAGAGCACACCTTCGCGCGCGATGCGATCGACGGCGGGCGTCTTGATCAAGTCATTCATCGTGCCCGGCCCGTCCGCCTTCGCATAAGCGCCGGCATAGCGTCCCCAGTCATCGGCGAAGAAGAAAAGAATGTTCGGCCGCTTGCCCTCCCCCGCGCGGAGGAGCGAGCTGGGAGCGGTGAGCAGCGAGAAAATGAGTGTGGTGAGCAAGAGTCGTTTCATGGCGTCTGCAAACAACGACTGCACGGCGCGGGAACTCGCATCAAGTAAATCCCGCTCAATGCCGGGCGGGCCGACGCGCGAGATACTCACGCACGGCAGAGGCGAGATGGGAGCCCACGGCGCGATAGCCTTCCGTCGTGCTGCCGGGTGTATTCCAAGCTGTCTCGAGGCAGAGGCCGACCGTGTGCGGGTTGCCGTTCGATCTCGATGGCAGCCGCCGACGCTCCTTCAAAGTGCGTTTCCACGGTGAGTGAGAACGCACAGCTCGCGAGCATGAGCTAGGCTAAAACAAATGGGCGCTTCATGATCCAGAAGTAACGACCGGCCGCGCGGAAGACAATCGTGCATTCAGAATGGGGTGTGGACAGCATTGGGTCGTCTCGGAAGAATGGCTCACATGACTAACCGTCTGAACGTATGAGCGCCGACCTCAAATTGATCAACTTTCATGGCGCCGAGCTTGAGCCGCATCTCGACGCGCTCGGACGGCTGCGCATCACCGTCTTCCGCGAATATCCGTACCTTTATGAGGGCTGTCTTGAGTATGAGCGGGAGTATTTGAAGACGTACTGCAAGACAGACCGCAGCTTGGTGGTGCTGGTGTTTGATGGGGATGAGGTCGTGGGCGCGACGACGTGTCTGCCGATGACGGACGAAGGCCCGGAGTTTCAAGCGGCCTTTCTGAACGCGGGTCATGATCTCGCGGACATCTGCTACTTCGGAGAGTCCATCCTGCTGCCGCAGTATCGCGGGCGGGGGATTGGCAAAGAGTTCTTCCGCCGCCGGGAGCAGCACGCGCGAAGGCTCGGCGCACGCGTCGCGACTTTTTGCGCGGTCGATCGGCCGCAGGATGATCCGCGGCGTCCCCGTGACTACGCGCCGCTCGACGCGATGTGGATGAAGCTGGGCTACGCCAAGCACGCTGAATTGAAGGCAACGTTTGTGTGGAAGGAGATCGATGAGGCGGCGGAGTCGCCGAAGACGCTGACGTTTTGGGTGAAACGGCTTGAGTGATGCGATGGCGAATATTTTACGCGGGTCGAAATCCCCCTCACCCCAGCCCTCTCCCAGAGGGAGAGGGAGCATGAAAGCGCGCTGCGTGCCTTCGACCAATGGTGCGAATTCAAAGTCGAGCGGCAGCTCGTCAGGCTCCCTCTCCCTCGGGGAGAGGGCTGGGGTGAGGGGGAAGAATATTGTTCGCCCCACCCTTCCGCGGTAAGAACAGCTTCGCTATGCTTCAACCCTGCGGGCTCTAAACCGCAGCCGCATCGCCACCGCCAATTTCTGTTCGCCACTGTTCTCGATGCATGGAAAAGCTATCGGCATGAACCTCGATCTCTGGACCTTCGACGTGGGTGTGAGCGCTGATTCTCCGGAGCGCTACGCCGAGGAGTGTCTGCGGCGTGTGGAGGAATCCTGGGCTGGTGGCGCGGACTTGGTTTTGTTCCCCGAGTTCTGCTGGGCGGGTCTGGAAAAGTTCGTCGCCAAGGGAAGCGGGCTGCGTGGCGTGGCGCGCATGTTTTGGGCGGAGATGTGGCCGGCGATGCGGGAGCGCCTTCATCGCGAGAGCAAAGCGGTGGTGCTCGGCACAGCGCCGTTTTGGGATGAGCCGACGCAGCGGCTCTTCAATCGCGCGCCCATCGTCTGCGAGGGTGTCGCGCTGCATCAGGACAAGCTGCATCTCACGCCGTGGGAAAAGGCGTTCGCGCCCGGTGCTGAGCTGCGGCTGTGGAAGTTCGGCGGCCTCACCATCGCGGTGATCATCTGTCTCGACGTGGAGGTGCCCGAGCTGGCCGCGCGGCTGCGGGGCAGGGGCGTGGACTTGCTTCTCGTGCCGAGCGCCACGGAAAACATCCTCGGCGTGGAGCGCGTGGACCGCTGCGCATCGGCGCGCGCGGTCGAGCTGGGGTGCTGCGTCGGGGTCGCCCATCTCGTGGGGCGCGCGGAGTCGGAGCTGATTGATGACAACATCGGCCGCACCGCTTTCTACACGCCGTCACAGGCTGCGTTCGCCGGCCAGGAGCGGATGAACGAAGGCGCCGTGGTCAGCGACGGGTTTCAGAAGATGAACTGCACCGTCGATGCGGCCGCGCTGCAGGCCATGCGCAGGGCGGGGGCGGAGACCAATCCCTCCCGGCTCACAATTGGCGAACATATTTGTATTGTGTCGGGTAAGACATCCTTCTAATCTCGGATTGGAGCCCCCGCCAACACACACAAACCATACAACAACATGATAAACGAGTTCAAAAAGTTCATTCTCAAGGGCAACGTCCTCGACCTTGCCGTTGGTGTCATCATCGGGGCCGCATTCGGCAAGATCGTCGATTCGATGGTCAAGGACGTCATCATGCCCTTTGTCGGCAAGATCGGCGGCCAGCCTGACTTTTCTCAGCTCTCCATCGGAGCGACCAAAGTCATGCGAGACGGCAAGGAGGTTTTCGAAGGCGGCATCATGTATGGCAACTTCCTCAATGCCGTCGTCGGCTTCCTCATCTTGGCCGCAGTCGTGTTCTTCGTCATTGTGAAGCCGGCCAATGTGCTCATGGCGAGGATGGCGAAGAAAGAAATCCCGCCACCTGAGGTAACTCCGGCGGACATCATTCTGCTCACCGAGATTCGGGATCTGCTGAGGAGGTAATTCCTTTCGAGCACGAGCTGCTGGTCAGCCCCGCGCCGCATCCTGTGGCGCCGGGCTTTTTGTTGCAGCCGGGGACCGCCGGTTGCAATCGCACGCTGCATGGGCATCTGATGCGCGCGTGAGGACGATCATCGCATTCATCGAACCGCTCGGGCTGGCTTGGCTGAGCCTTACCGCAGCGATGGCCTGGCTGATGTGGCGGCGCCATTTCAGGCCGGCGGTGCTGGTGGCCGTGCCGTGGTTCTGCCTCACACTGGTGACATGCACGCCGGTGCCGTCCCTGCTTCTTGCGTCGCTGGAGAAGCCATGGGCGGACCTTGATTTCACAAAGCTACCACATGCGGATGCAGTGGTCTCGCTCGGCGGCACGGGCGAGCCCTCAGCGCGCGAGCTCGTGGGCTTTCACCTCACACGCGGCGCGGACCGCGTGATGACGGCGGTGGAGCTGGTGCGGCTGGGGAAAGCTGATGAGCTGGTGTTCGGCGGCGGCGGTTATTGGCGCGCGGGGGACTGGGCATCGGAGGCCGATGCTGTGAAGCGTTGGATCGATTCCTGGCAGGTGATCAAGAAGCCGGTCATCAGCCTGGGCCTGTGCGCCGACACGCACGACGAGGCACTGAAGACTGCGGCCCTGATCAATGAGCGCGGCTGGGAGTCCGTCATCCTCGTCACGTCTGCCAGCCACATGCGCCGCGCTGAGGCGACCTTCAAAAAGGCGGGCGTGAATGTGGTGTGCGTGCGCAGCAATTTTGTCTCCACGCTGTTCCGTGAGGACAGCCTCGATTGGTTTCACGCGCCCCACCCCGGCGGTGCGGAGGCGTTTCACATGTGGCTGCACGAGACCCTTGGCTGGCTGGCCTACCGCTGGCGCGGCTGGGTGTGAGGCCCGCTTGCAAACGCCGCTTACTCAAAGTGCATCCGCGCGATGTCCGTGCGGCGCTGCATGCCGTCAAAGGTGATCTTGGCAGCATTCGCGTAGGCCGCGTCACGCGCCGCGTTTCTCGTCGCACCCTGCGCGACGACGGCCAGCACGCGGCCGCCGTTCGTTTCAAACTGACCTCCCGCATTCTTCCGCGTGCCACAATGATAAACCCGCGCGCCGTCCACTTCGTCTAGGCCGCTGATGCCGTCGCCGCTGCGCGAGGAAGCGGGATAGCCCGCGCTGGCCAGGATGACGCACACACTCCAGCCGTCCGCGAAATGAATGAGGTCGGGCGTGAGGTTTCCGGTGGCGCCCGCAAGGCAGTATTGCGCAAAATCGCCGCGCACCATCGGCAGCACGGCCTCGGCCTCTGGATCGCCGAAGCGGCAGTTGTACTCCAGCATCTGCGGCCCCGCCGGCGTGAGCATGATGCCGAAGTAAAGGAAGCCGCGGTAGCGCAGGCCGTCCTTCGTGAGCCCTGCAACGGTGGGCGCGATCATTTCTTTTTCGATGCGTTGCATGAGCGCCGAGTCGGCAAGATCGCGCGAGGCCACGGCGCCCATGCCGCCGGTGTTCGGGCCCTGGTCGTTGTCGCGGATGCGTTTGTAATCGCGCGCCGGCATCAGGATGTGGTAGCTGCCCTCGCACACGCTGACGAAGATGGAAATCTCCGGTCCGGTAAGACACTCCTCAACGATGAGCCGCCCATCCCCGAACAGCCGCCGCGTGAAGACATCATCGAGAAATGCGTTAGCCTCTTCCGCATCCGGACAAACCGCGACGCCTTTGCCAGCGGCCAGCCCGTCGAACTTCAGCACGATGGGGTAGCTCGTGATCGCGGCCAGCGCTTCCACCTTTGAGTCGCACACGACAAACCCTGCGGTGGGGATCTTGTGCCGTTGGAAAAATTCCTTCGCGAAAACCTTGCTCGCCTCGAGCTGTGCGGATTCCTTGCGCGGACCCCAGCACGGGATGCCCGCCTCCTCACACAGGTTGGCAAGGCCGCGATCTTTGATGAGCCAGGCTTCCTCGCCCGCGACGCAAAGATCGATGCCCTCACGCTGCATGAAGGCGATCAGCTCACCGAGATCGTCGGCCTTTACGCAAGTGGCCAGTGATGCGATGGCATCGCTGCCCGGACACGCGAAGAGCTGCGGCCTCGAAGGCGACTCGCTGAGGGCGGTGAGGATGGCGTGCTCGCGGCCGCCTTTGCCGGTGACGAGGATTTTCATGGGGCGCTGCGTGGTGAAGTGAATTGCATGAGGAGAGAGGGGCCACAGCTAGCAGCGGATCACGCCGCCGCAATGTTGAGTGTCCGTCTCCGGAAGGCATTCTGACGAGCTTCGGATGGCCTCCCATTTCGCAGCGGTTTTAACTCATCGTGCAGGGACATGATTGGAAAAAGCCCGGCCACAGCCCGAAACAAGGAGGACAGGCGCGGCGCAGCAAAAAGTAGCCCAGTCACTCCGTGACTGGTCGTCCTCCCGGCAGCGCAACTCTGAAGCTCCCCCCAATCCCCCCCCAGTCACGGCAGTGACCGGACTCAATTAGCAATGGCCTCCATCATGCCCTTGCCCTTGCATTTCGCTTTTCAGGCTTGAAGGGCTGGAGCCGGATTAGGCTGAAGGACGGCAAATGGGTGCTGACGAAGGGCCCCATGTCAGTTGAAGATCGTGAAATGTTGGCTAACGGGAGGCCCATGTCAGTTGAAGATCGTGAAATGTTGGCTGACGGAAGGCCCATGTCAGTTGAAGATCGTGAAATGTTGGCTGACGGGAGGCCCACGTCAGTTGAAGATCGTCATTCTTCAACCCACAGAGGCCCTCCATCAATTGACAATCGTTATCCGTCAGCCCACACGCGGGCCATGTCAGTTGAAGTTTCAGGATCTTCAGCCCACATGGAACGAATTGCAGTCCAGAATCGATAATCCGCAGTCCAGAATTGGTATTCCCCAGTCCAGAATCGATAATCCGCAGTCCAAAATTGGTATTCCGCAGGCCAGAATCGCCATTCCGCAGCCACAAATCCCTTGCCGAGGACTGCATCTCACGAGAAGTCGCCCTGCTAAGCGCTACCTCGTCGAGTGCGCG
>JANOBO010000235.1:0-6697 GCA_031411695.1 Verrucomicrobiaceae bacterium | reverse complement strand
GCCGCATCGCCGTGCCAGCCAGCGTGGGCTTCTTCTTCAACACGATGTTCAACTTCGTGGACACGTACTTCGGCGGCAAGATCTCCACCGATGCGCTGGCTGCGCTCTCGCTCTCGTTCCCGGTCTTCTTCATCATTCTCTCGGTGGGCAGCGGCATTGGGCAGGGCACCACGGCGTTGATCGCAAACGCGATCGGCGCTGGCGATGACGAGAAAGGGAGCACGGTGTTTGTGCAGGCGCTTTTGTTCTCCCTCACCGCAGGCGTCGCCCTCACGGTGGCAGGCTTTCTTGCCGCGCCGGCCTTGTTCCGGGTGCTGGGTGCTGAGGGCACGTACCTCGACATCGCGCTGCAATACATGAACTGGATCGTGGCTGGCAGCGTGTTTTTCATCCTGCAGATGACGCTGAACTCCGTGCTGAACGCGAAAGGCGAGACGCGTGTGTTCCGCAACACGCTCATCGGCGGCTTTGTGCTGAACTGCATCCTCGACCCCTGGTTCCTCTACGGCGGACTCGGCGTGCCGGCGATGGGCATCGCGGGCATTGCCATCGCGACAGTCATCGTGCAGATCGCAGGCTGCATCTACGTCTTCGCCCATGTGCGGAAGACAAAACTGTGGCCCGGCATGAGCGCGGCGCGTTTCAAACCAGACGCCGGCGTCCTGCGTGAGATCGCCGCGCAGGCGCTGCCCGCCGCGCTGAACATGCTCACCGTCGCGCTGGGCATCTTCGTCATCACCTGGTTCGTCAGCCGCTTCAGCAAGGAGGGCGTCGCGGCGTACGGCATCGCCACGCGCATCGAGCAGATGATCCTGCTGCCCACCATCGGCCTGAACTTTGCGGTGCTGACGCTGGTGGGACAAAACAACGGCGCGAAGCGGCTGGACCGCGTGCGCGAGTCCTGGCTGACCACGATGAAATATGGCCTCGCGATGATGGGGGCCGGAGGCGTCGTCCTGTGGTTCACGCGCGCGCCGCTGATGCGCGCGTTCACCTCGGACGCCACGGTGATCGGGCTCGGCGTGGATTACCTCGGCATCGCGTCGGTCACCTTGTGCGCCTATGTGATCTTGTTTCAGACCGTGTACATGCTGCAGGGCTTGAAGAAGCCGATGTATGGCCTCGTCATCGGGGTCTATCGCCAGATCATCGCGCCGGTCGTCGTCTTCAATGCGCTCGCCTTCTCGCTCGCGTGGGGACTCTGGGGCATCTGGTGGGGCATCTTTGCGGTGACGTGGAGCGCCGCGCTCATCACCCTCTTCTACGGCATCACCGCGCTGCGGCGTCTGCAGCCGACGCCGCAGAGCGCTGGCTGACGCACGTCTCCCAGGCACAAAAATACCACATGACGCGACAAGCCGCGTAGCGATGGCGACGGCGCGCGCCTACGGATGGCGCGCAACCTCCAACCTCGCATCCCATGGGCAAAGAATTCAGCATCACACCGCAGACCGTCGCACACGTCGCCACGAAGTACCGCCGCATCACCACGCAGCTCCCGCATCCTGACTCGGTCGTCACGCTGGAGAAGCTGCGCACCTTTGAGCCGATCTCGATGCGCGGCCAGCCGCCCATCGTGTGGGAGAAGGCGGAGGATATCCAAGTCTATGACAAGCACGGCAACATGTGGCTGGACTGGAGCAGCGGGGTGCTCGTCACAAACGCGGGCCACGGCGTGAAGGAAGTGCGCCAGGCGATCATCGACCAAGTGAACAGCGGCCTGCTGCACAACTACGTTTTCCCCAGCGAAGAGCGCGCCGCTTTGGCCGAGCTGCTCGCATCACTTGCGCCTGAGGGTTTGAAGAAAGTGTTTCTGCTCTCGACTGGATCCGAGGCCACGGAGTGCGCGATCAAGCTGGCACGCACGCACGGCATCAAGGTCGGCGGGAAGAAGAAGATAGGCATCGTCGGCTACGAGCGCGGCTTTCACGGCCGCACGCTCGGCTCACAGCAGGCCGGCGGAATGGAGGGGCAGAAGAGCTGGATCGTGAACGAGGACAAGGCCATTCTGAACGCGCCCTTTCCCGACGGCTATTGGCAGGACGACACGAGCTTCGACACGTTTTTGAAAACCATCGCCGACCGTGGCATGAAGCCGGAGGACATCGCCGGCGTGATGATGGAGACGTATCAAGGCGTCGGCCCCGACTTCGCGCCGAAGGAATATGTGAAGCAACTCGCTGCGTGGTGCAAAGAGCACGACGTCGTGCTCATCTTCGACGAGGTGCAGGCCGGGTTTGGCCGAACCGGGAAGTTCTGGGCCTTCGAGCATTATGGTGTGACGCCGGATCTCATCTGCTGCGGAAAGGGCATCAGCAGCTCCCTGCCGCTCTCCGCGCTGCTCGGCCGTGAGGAGATCATGGATGCATATCCGCCCGGCTCGATGACCAGCACGCACACGGGGAATCCCGTCTGCTGCGCCGCCGCGATGGCGAGCATCGGGAAGATCGTGCGCGAGAAGCTCACCGAGAACGCCGCGCGGCTGGAGCCCGTGTTGCTCGCGGGATTGAAGGCCATCCAGCAGCGCCATCGCGAAGTGATCGGCAACGTCACCGCCAGCGGCCTCGTGGCCGGGATGCAGGCCGTGAAGCGCGGCGAGAAAAAGCCCGACCACGATCTCGCACACCGCATCATCGAGCTGTGCTATCAGCGCGGCCTGCTGCTTTTCTCGCCCGTCGGCGCGTGGGGTCAGACGGTGAAGATCGCCCCGCCGTTGACGATCCCGCAGGATGCGCTGGAGGAAGGCCTCGCGGTGCTCAGCGAGTGTACCGATCTGGCCGTGCAGGAGCTTGGGTCAACGGACAGCTCGTCCGCACAGCAGAGGGCATCTTAGCCACCACGCCCGAAAACCATTGGAAGTGGCCGATGAGGAGAATGGTGTAGCTGATGCCGTTGGCCATCGTCATGCCGCAAAACAACAGGCGTCGGCTCTGCGGGAGCACAGCGGATGCACCGCAGTTTGCAGGACACAATCCTTGCCGCCTCCGCGAGCCGGCGCTTGATTGCGCGCCATGCCACGACTCCTCGCCATCGGCGACATTCACGGTTGCCGCGGCGCGCTCGACACGCTCCTTGGTCTCGTGCGCCCCGGCACCGAGGACGAGGTGATCACGCTAGGCGACTACATCGACCGCGGCCCTGACAGCCGTGGTGTGATTGAACGCCTCATCGCCCTGCGGCAAGAGACGCAGCTCATTTCCCTGCGCGGCAATCATGAGATGATGATGCAGGCCGTGCGCGCAAACACCGGCCAGGCCACCTTCGAGTGGCTCATCAATGGCGGCGATACCACGCTGGATTCGTACCCGGCCAAGTCACTCGACGACATTCCCGCCGCTCACTGGAAGTTCATCGACGAACTGCTGCCGCATCACGAAACGGAGCACTTTCTTTTCGGTCACGCGAACCTCGATCCCTTTCTGCCGCTGACGGAGCAGCCGGGCTATCTTTTGTTTTGGGAGCATCTCACCCGGGAGGTGATCCACATCTCCGGCAAGACCTTCGTCTGCGGCCACACGCCACAGCGCTCGGGCGTGCCGCTTCAGTTCCCGCGCACTGTTTGCATCGACACCGCCGCGTGCCGTGGCGGCTGGCTCACATGCCTCGATGTGCTCAGCGGACATTGTTGGCAGGCCAATGAATCTGGAGAGACGCGCGAGAGCTGGCTCGAGGTTTTTCGCCGCCCTGTCGTGCGCGAGTGACGGGCGGCCGATGATGAAGAATGGCCCGCGCGCACACGTTTGTGATGCCCCATGAAAACCCGCCGCCACTTTATCTCCGGGCTCTCCACCGCCCTCGCCGCCACCTGGTCGCAGCAGCTCCGTGCCGCGCCGGATCCGAAGAAAGACATCATCATCGGTCACGGCACGCACCGCTATCGCGTGAACAAGGACTGGGTGCCGGCAGGTCAGGGCCGCCACCATCCCATTCTCAACTGCCACGAGATGGTGCAGGTAAAGGACGGCCGGCTCTTCATGATCGGCGATCACTGGGACAATCAGATGCTCGTCTTCAAGCCCGACGGCACCATCCTCGACTCGTGGGGCAGCGTGTGGCCCGGCGGGCACGGACTCACGCTCGCAAATGAGAACGGCGCGGAGTTTCTCTTTGTCTGCGACTCCGGCCTGTGGAAGAGCGGCAGCGGCGGCTACCGGCAGACGGGGCGCGTCGCCAAGATCGATCTCACCGGCAAAGAGATCTTTTCCATCAGCCATCCGATGGCTGTCGGCGCGTATGAGCCGGACATGGTCTTCAATCCCACCGAGACCGCCATCGCGCCGAATGGCGACATCTACATCGCGGATGGATACTGCTCCAACTTCGTGCTGCGCTACGACTCGCGCGGGAAGTTCATCAGCAAGTTCGGCGGCAAGGATGGTCCGAAGGACCAGCAGCTCAGCAATGCACACGGCATCGCCATCGACCTGCGCGGGGGCACGGATATGGCCACCGTCGTAGTCACCTCGCGCGTCGATCATTGCTTCCGCCGCTTCACGCTCGACGGCAAGTTCATCGAGACCATCCCCGTGAACGGCTGCAAAGTGTGCCGCCCCGTCATCGCGGGCGATCACCTTTACGCCGGCGTCTGCTGGAGCACCGACCCCGTCGCCAGCAAGCTGCCGGGGAATCCCTCCGGCTTCACTGTCATCCTCGACGCGCAAAACAAAGTCGTCTCCGCACCCGGCGGCAGCGAGCCTGCATTCGATGACAAAGGGGTGATGGCACCGCTGACCAGAGCGCAGCCCGTCTTCGATCACGGCCACGACGTCTGCGTGCTCGACAACGGAGATCTCGTCGTGTGCCAGTGGAATGCGTCGCAAACGTACCCGATCAAGCTCGAGAAGCAGGCGTAGCGGCAGGCCGCCGTGTGCCGTCAGCGGGGTCCGCAGGGGCTATTCATCAGCGGCTTTGCGCTCCGTGGTCGGAGGGGATCGGCGGCATTCAATGACACGCCTCATCACCGCGCTCAATACCTCTGGAGTTTAACCGTCTCGTCGCTAGCATGGCCGCCACTCTCATCCCAACCGCATGACACTTTCTCCTCTCGACAGCGCACGCAAGAAGGCATTCCGGCGGCTTCTGCCCGTTCTCTTCCTCTCCTATTTCATCGCCTATGTGGACCGCAACAATGTGGCCATCGCCGCGCTGACGATGCCCAACGACCTGCCGTGGTTGAACAAGAATGTGCTGGGCACAGCCATGGGCATGTTCTTCATCGGCTACGTGTTGCTGGAGATTCCCGGCACGTTGATCGTCGAGAAGTGGAGCGCGCGGAAGTGGATTAGCCGCATCATGGTGAGCTGGGGCTTGATGGCAGCGCTGACTGCGGCGGTCACCACGCCATCTCAGTTTTACTCAGTTCGCTTTCTCCTGGGGCTCGCCGAGGCGGGCTTCTTCCCAGGCGTCATCGTCTATCTCACCCACTGGTTTCCCGTGCGTGACCGGGCGAAGGCGTTGTCCTACTTTCTCATCGCCACACCCGTGGCGCAGATGGTGAACCCCAAGATCTCCGGCTTGCTGCTGATGATCGGCAGCCATGAGATTGATGGAAAGATCGTCATGCCAGCCGCCGGGGCCACGGATGCCGCAGGCACGGTCACCCAATGGGTGAAGCTGGGCACCCAGCAGGTCATCGAGGGCACCGCCGTCTATCACCCGGAGGTGCTCGGCCTGGCCGGTTGGCAATGGGTTTACATTCTCTGGGCCATTCCTGCGGTCATCCTCGGCGTGGCGGTCCTCTGGCTGCTCACCGACCGGCCCGGCCAGGCGAAATGGCTGACCGCCGAAGAGCGCGAGGCTTTGGAGGGCGAGCTTGCACGCGAAAAGGCCGCCCACTCGCACGGCAGGAAGATGACCGTGTTCGAGGCATTGAGGCACCCGAAGGTGCTGCTGCTGACGCTGGCCTATTTCTGCACCGTCACCGCGAGCTACGGCATCGAGTACTTCATGCCATCGATCATGAATGACTGGTACAACCTGAGCATGAATGACCTCACTTGGCTGATCATCCTGCCACCAACGGTCGCGCTGCTGGCGCAACTCGGCGCCGGCTGGAGTTCCGATCACTTCAAGGAGCGCCGCTACCACGCAGTGGTACCATTGCTCATCGGATCAGCCGCGCTGGGCATGCTGCCTTTCAGCAACGGGAATCTCGGATTCACAGTTCTATGCTTCATGATCGCCTTTGGCGGCTTCAAGGGCTACATGCCGGCGTTCTGGTCGCTGCCCAATGTCTTTCTCGTGGAGGCGGCGGCCGCTGGAAGCATCGGTCTCATCAATTCATTCGGGAATCTCGGGGGCTATTTGGGGCCTAAGGTCATGGGCTGGGTCTATCACAAGACCGGCAATTACGACGGCAGCCTCTGGTTCCTCTGCGGCTCCATGCTGGTCACGGCCGCCATCATCTTCACGCTGGGCCTCGGCAAAAAGCAGGCAGTCGTGAAAACGGATGAATGAGGGGCGGCATGAGTATGAAGGAAGCGAAATGGTGAACCACCCAGCCGACGATCAATTTCCCCCTCACCCCAGCCTTCTTCCCAAGAGAGATGGAGTTGATGCTTGCGCCGGCTGTTCGTCAGGATGCAAACCATCGCCATTTGATTCACCCATGCCTTTCGGTCGTGACAGGGTGCGACCTCTGATTGGTTTCCGTCACTCATCGGCGCTGAGCGCCATCGTCTCCCTCTCCCCTTGGGAG
>JANOBO010000234.1:0-3858 GCA_031411695.1 Verrucomicrobiaceae bacterium | reverse complement strand
TGGTATGCGATGCACGATCTGCCTGGCAACATCTCTCCCGGAGTGATTGTCGGCAATGATGCGCTCTACGTCTTCGGCGGATTTCCCGTTCAAGGCTCCGCAGCCTTCAAGATCGGTGGCGGCAAAGGCGATGTGACGGCTACAAACAAACTGTGGTCCAAGAACGACAGCTCCTACATCCCGACACCCATTTTTCATGAGGGTCGCCTGCATGTGGTCAACGATGCCGGCTTTGCCATGTGCATGGATGCGAAGACCGGCGCGTCAGTTTACCGAGAGCGCGTGATGGAGAGCAGCGGTGGTGGCGCGGCCGGTGGTGGCGGCCGGCAGGGCGGACCGGGTGGCGGCGGCGGACGGCGTGGTGGCGGGAAGCCTTTCTATGCATCGCCAGTGCTCGTCGGGAACAAACTCTTCTGCGTCTCGCGCAAGAACGGCACGTTCGTCATCGAAGCGGGCCCGCAGTACAAAAAGCTAGGCGTGAATGTGTTTGCCTCCGACACCTCGCAGTTCAACGGCACGCCCGCTGTCGTCGGCAAGCGCCTCATCATGCGCTCGGACAAAGCTGTGTATTGCGTGAGCGCGAAATAGCCGGGGAACAACCGGCTGGACACAGCAGCGTGTGGTGGTTACTCGTTTCACCCCCCCGAAACGAAAACCGCTCATGCAATACCACATCGCCCGCAACGGACAGCAAGCCGGAATCTTCAGCGAGGAGGATGTGCGCTCGAAGCTGCTGCGGAACGAGCTCTCACCAGAAGATCTGTGCTGGACAGATGGCATGCCCGACTGGCAGCCGCTCAGCGTGAAGTTCGCGCGGACCGAGCCGGCTGCAGACACCGAGACCGGAGAGGTCAATCCCTACGCGCCGCCGCAGACGAGCATCTTTGACCGTGCCAAGCCAGTGACACTGGAACTCGCCTCGCTCGGGGATCGGTTTTTGGCCCAGTTTGTTGATGGACTGTGTGCGGTGGTTGCGGCGATACCGCTCGCCATCGGCGTCTCGACAGCCGGCGGTTTGGGAGCGCTTGAGCGGGGAGAGGTCGAAGCTCTCACACCGTTTTCGCTCGGGTGCATCGGCCTGTCCGTTGTGCTCTTCATTGGCCTCATGATTTACAACTTGGTGCTGCTGGCCACCCGCGGTCAGACCATTGGCAAAAAGCTGCAGGCCATTCGCATCGTCACTTATCCAGGAGGTCACAATCCCGGCGGCGTGAAGGCGGTGGTCCTGCGCGTCATCGTAAACGTCATCTTGGGAGCTGTCGGCCATATAGGCACTGTTTACTCCATCGTGGACATCTGCTTCATCTTCCGGCAAGACCGCCGTTGCATCCACGACTTCATCGCCGGCACGCAGGTCGTCAAAGGCCAGCCGCCCGAGGCGTAGGCGAGCCTGTCCCGGCTCGCAACATGCCGACACGCCGGGACTACTCGGAGTCATCACCACAAGAACTTCGACGGCCGAGACGACTCGACCTGTTGCGCGCCGGGACGGGCTCGCCTAGACGGAGCAGAGCTGCACGCCTTGCTTCAGCGAGGCGAGCTTGTCTTCCCGCGCGGGGATGAATTCCTGGCCGAGGAAACCGGTGTAACCCGTTTCGAGAATCGCGCGCACGATCGCGGGGTAGTGCAGCTCCTGCGTGTCGTCGATCTCATTTCGTCCCGGCACGCCGCCGGTGTGGTAGTGGGCGAACCATGGGTGATTCGCGCGGATGGTGGCGATGACGTCACCCTCCATGATCTGCATGTGATAGATGTCGTACAGCAGGCGGAAATGCTCGGAGCCGATCTTTTTGCACAACTCCACGCCCCACGCGCTGCGGTCGCACATGTAGTCCTTGTGGTTCACCTTGCTGTTCAGCAGCTCCATGCAGAGGCGGATGCCGAGCCGCTCACAAAGAGGCAGCAGCCGCTTAATGCCGGTCGCGCAGTTCTCGAGGCCTTGGTCATCACTCATGCCTTCGCGATTGCCGCTGAAGCAGATGACCTGCCGGCATCCCGCGTCCGCCGCTGACTTCAAGAGCGGCTCATAAGCCTGCACGAGCAGATCGTGATGCTCCGTGCGGTTGAAGCCTTTCGGGATCGGCCCGATCTTCACTCCGCCCGGTCCTTCGATGGTCGGATAACTGACCATCGCGCATTGCAGTCCGTGCTTTTTCAGCGTCGCAAAATCCGGCGGATCGAGCAGCTCGATGGACTCAAGGCCGATGTCCTTCGCCGCGGCGCACAGGTCTT
Source organism: Verrucomicrobiaceae bacterium (assembly GCA_031411695.1). Lineage (GTDB taxonomy): Bacteria > Verrucomicrobiota > Verrucomicrobiia > Verrucomicrobiales > Verrucomicrobiaceae > JAIBCL01. The sequence continues at coordinate 1,626 of JANOBO010000234.1, read as the reverse complement.
CGAGCGGAATCTTCGGGTAACACCATTTGCACACCGAGTGCTTGATCTTTCCTTTCGCGACGCCAGCCGCCTTCTCAGCGGCGGTGATGTGTTCTTGAAGCAGTGAGGCGAGGCCAGAGATGCCCGCGCCGATGCCGAGCGAGCCACCAAGATACCGTCGGCGGGAAAGCGTGTGTGTGTTCATGGCTGGCATTGTAAACAGACGCCGTCGGCAATACCAAGCTCCGAATTTGATCCATCACGCGGCAGGCGGCCATGCGATGAGGTGGAAAGCTGGAAGACCCCGACCGGTGGCGTGCCGGAGGCCATGCTTCAAAGGGCGCGGCTACTGCACAAACATGAACTCCATCCCGTTCAGCAGCGCCCACACGATGTTCTGCGCGCCTTCGAGGTCTCCGCTCGCCTGCATCTCACTCAGCGCCTTGGATTTTTCTTCTGCGGTCGGCGTGCGTGACAGGATGCTCAGGTAGATTGACTCCACCTGCTTCTTCGACAGCTCTTGCTTGGCCATGGTGCGGAAGATCAGCGATTCCTTGCTGGTCAGCATCTCCTGCGTCGGGCCGTTCATGAGCATCAGCACCTGCGGCTGGCTGCCTTGCCGGGAAGCGCCATCGATCAGCTCCCGCGCACTCTGCCCGAATTCCCGCAGGAAATGGCCTTCCGGCGCCGGCTGCTCCAGCTCGGACGCGCGCATGAGCTTCATCCCGCCATAAGACACGACCTTCGCGGCGCCCATCATCGCATCACTTCCCGCAGCGGCCAGCGTCCCGCCCATCATGTCGGCCCTGGCCTTGCGGCCTTTTTGGTAGGCCTCGATCTTCTGCGCCATGACCTTGCCGTCCGTCTTGTCGAGGTCGATGTCGATCACCCGTTGCAGCAGGCCGTTGTCCGTGTTGCGAAAGCGGTCGGGATCTCCCAGCACCAGCGTCATGAATGAATCCCAAGCCTGCTCGGCGGACATGCGCCGGACCAGCGGCCCTTGGAAATAATAGGGCGCGCCCATCGCGACGGCCTCGCGCGTCGCCTCCCGCTGCCACGCCTGCGTGTTGAAAAGGATGCGTTGAAACTCACGCAGGTCGAACTTCAGGCGCACCATCTCCTTTCCGAGGTGCTCGAGCAGCTCGGGGTTCGATGCGTTCTTCGGGTCATCCACATTCCGCACCGGCTCAGCCACGCCAGCGCCAAACGCCAGCCGCCAGATGCGGTTGGCGATGGTCACGCCGAAGCGCGGATTCGTCGGATGCGTGAGCCAGCCCGCAAAGGCCTCGCGCTGCCGCTCGGTCTTCTTCGTCTTGTTCTTGCGGTACGCCTCGCTGCTCCGGTCGGTCTTGCTCCAAGTGATGAACTTCGGCTTCACGGGCTCGCCGCCCTTGCCGTCCTTGTACTTGTAGTCCATCGGCAGGCGCAGGCGGTTCTCCTTTGTATCGCGCACCTCGAGGCGATTGGCGTTGATGATGCCGTCCACCATGCCCTCGGCTTTTTTTGCCTGCTCCTCGTTCATATTGCTCAGCTCCGCCTTGATGCGCTCCTTCGGTTCCCCGTTCTTGAGCTGCGCGTCGTTCATGTTCGTCACCGTGGCGCAGAAGAACGCCGCTTGCTGGTAGAACTGCATCTGCGTCCTGTAGG
>JANOBO010000233.1:0-5717 GCA_031411695.1 Verrucomicrobiaceae bacterium | reverse complement strand
CATAGACGGGATCGACGGTGACGATGGTGGTCAGGATCGTTGTGCCGGCGGTGACAAAGTTACCCGTCGTGGTGAGCGCGCGGCTGATGCGGCCTGCGATGGGCGCGCGCACTTCGGTGTGGGAGAGTTCGAGCTCAGCGGAATGTTGCGTGGCTTTTGCCGCAGAGAGTCCCGCCTGCGCCTGGAGATGCATCGCGCGACGCGCCTCACCTTGCTCGGGGGCGATGGCCTTTGCCGCGAGCAACGCCGATACGCGGTCAAACTCACTCTTCGCCGCCTGCGCCACGGCCTCCGCGCGCGTGACCTCGGCCGTCGCGCCTTCGTGCTTTGTCTTGAACGGCCGTGGGTCAATGATGAAGAGCACATCGTCCTTCTTCACCAGCTCACCGGCCTGGAACTTCACCTCGGTGATGTAACCCGACACGCGCGGCCGCAGCTCGACGGTTTCCAGCGCCTCAACTCGGCCGGTGAACTCGTCCCATTCGACGATCTGCTTTTCCTCCACTGCTGCCAGTGTCACCGGCGCTGGTGGCATGGACATCGGCGGACCTTCCGGCGGCTTGTTGCACGCGGCGATAAGCAAAGGGAGAAGAAGAGAGAGACGGCTTTTCATGGGGGGAGGGGAACTTGACTGGTACGTCAACAACGAGGCGACGGACGCTACGGGTTCGACGCGACGCCGAGGATGGCAAACACGCCGGACTCCAACTCGGCCAATTGCTCGAGATCGTTCCAGATGCGGGCATGTGTGAGCAGCCCTTCGGAGTAAGCGAACACGATGCGCGCCTTCGCCTTTGCATCCGGCGCATGGATCAGCTTCTTCGCATGGGCATCGCGGATCGCGGATTCAAAGTAGCAGACAAACTGGCCGAGGATGTCCTGCAGCTTCGCGCGCAGTGACTCATCCAAAGTGCTGATTTCTGCGCCCAGCGTGTGGACCGGGCAGCCGAGCACGCGCCCGTGCTTTTTCTTCATTTTCTCCTGCTCGGAGACGAGATTTCTCATGCACCGGCGCAGTCGGTCCAGCGGCGCGTGGACGGGCGAGAAGTCACGGTCGAGCTCAGCGCGGTGCAGGCCCCATGCCGTCTCGATTCCCGCCAGCGCCAGCGCGGTCTTCGATTCGAAGAAGTGGTAGAAGCTGCCCTTCTTCACCCCCGCGCGCTCGCAGATCAGATCGACCGACGTGCTGCCATAGGAGCCGCTCCATATCAGCTCGATCACCGCCTCGATCAGGCGCTCCTTTGCATCACTCACTCTTGCCATTGTGCGGCGAGGTCTAAGTGCTACTAGACGATCAGTCAACTATTTCGTTCTCCGCGGCGCGGCGGCGAAATTGAACGCTGAAGCGTATCCGTGATCTAGTGTGTTGAAACCCAGACCCTCCAGATGAGCTACCCGCCCAAAGAAAAACATCACGACGACAACATCCAGCGCGTCATCAAGCGAGCCGATGACATCGCGAAGAAGTTCACCAAGCAGAAGGCGCTGAAGCAATGGGTGGAGGACGGCAAGGTGCTCATCTCCATGATTCGCGACTACATGGCGGGCCGGTACCGTGAGGTGCCTTACTGGGCCATCGGCGCCATTTCGCTGGCGCTGCTGTACGTCCTGAATCCTCTCGATGTGATCCCGGACATCGTCCCCGGATTAGGCTATCTCGATGATGCGACCATCCTGGCCTTCTGCCTGAAGCTGGTCGAGAGCGAGATCTCGAAGTACAAGGTCTGGCAGGGTGCGGCGAAGAAGACCACGCGGCAAAAAGCCGGGACGATCATCGACGTGGAAGTTTGAGCCGGGCGGCCGGTGCGGCGCGGGGCAGGGACAGCACATCGCCGTGCGGCGAGTCGAAAGCGAGCCAATGCAGGGCTCGCCAAGTAGGTGCGCAGGCGAGTCCGGCCCGGCTCGCAACACAGTGATGACACGCGGATTGCCGGAGGCCAAAAGGCTCGAGGGAAGCTCGAGGGGGTTCGATGGAACGGAGTGTTACGAGGCGAGGACGCGCTCGCCTACCGCATGCGCACCGCCCTCGAAAGTTGGGCGAGATTGTTTTCCTGCCGTCGTTTGGGTGATCCATGAAACTCGTGATTGCGGTACTGGCTTTTGGTTTGTTGGGTTCCCATGCGCTGCGCGCGGTGGAGAAACCGAATATCATTTTCATCCTGTCGGACGATCTGGCGCAGGGTGATCTGGGCTGCTACGGGCAGAAGCTGATCCAGACGCCGCGGCTGGACCGGATGGCGGCGGAAGGCACGCGGTTCACGCAGGCGTATTGCGGCACGACGGTCTGCGCGCCATCGCGCACGTCGCTGATGACAGGACTGCACACGGGGCACAGCCCGGTGCGCGCAAATAGGGAGATCGGCGCTGAAGGCCAACTGCCGTTGCCGGAGGGCACCTTCACCGTGGCGCGGCTCCTGAAGGATGCGGGCTACGCGACGGCCTGCATCGGGAAGTGGGGCATGGGCATGTTCGACACGACGGGCAGTCCGCTGAAGGTGGGGTTCGATCATTTCTTCGGCTACAACTGCCAGCGCCACGCGCACAGCTACTTTCCGACCTACCTCTACGATGACGCGCAACGCCTCGACCTGCCGGGCAACACGGGGAAGGGCGTGGGTAAAACGTACGCGCAGAACTTGATCGCCGATGAGACGCTGAAGTTTGTGAGGGCAAACAAAGACCGGCCCTTTTTTCTCTATTACTCGATCACTCTGCCGCATGGCAGGTTGGAGATCGATGACCAAGGCGCGTACGCAGCGATGGACTGGACGCCGGAGCAGAAGAACTACGCGGCGATGGTGACGCGGTTGGACAGCGATGTGGGCCGGCTGCTCGATGCGGTGAAGGAGGCGGGCATCGACGACAAGACGCTCGTGATGCTGGCCGGCGACAACGGCTCATCGTTTGAGCCGGACACCGCAGTGGGAAAACTTTTCGACCAGAGCATGGGCGGCAGGCTGCGCGGCTTCAAACGCAGCATGTATGAGGGCGGCCTGCGTCAGGCGGCCCTCGCGCGCTGGCCGGGGCAGGTGCCGGCGGGCCGCGTGTGTGAGCAGCCGTGGGCGTTTTGGGATTTTCTGCCGACCGCTGCGGAGCTCACGGGCGCGAAAATTCCGGCTGATGTGAAGACGGACGGGCACTCATTGGTGCCGCTGCTCAAAGGCGGAGACGCGCCGAAGCGGGAGTGTTTTTACTGGGAGCTGCACGAGGGGAAATCCATCCAGGCCGTGCGGTTCGGTGACTGGAAGGCCGTGCGGAACGGGCCGTCAGCCGTGGTGGAGCTTTATGATCTGAAGAACGACGAAGCCGAGCGGCACGATGTCGCCGGTGAGCACAAAGACGTGGTGACGCAGGCGCTTCGCTTGATGGCTGCCTCGCGCACCGAGGATCCGAACTGGCCGCTGAGCGAGGCGAAGAAAGGGAAGGGGAAGAAACGGTGAGCGCGCTTTCTCCCGCTGTGCCATCGCGCATCACGCGGCGCCGGCCTTTCGGCGGAGGCCGGGTTTTTGTGAGCGAAAGACGATCCCGCGCTGCGCGTTAGGGGCGGCATGATCAAGCTTCTTTCGTTGTCCATCGGCGTCGTGTTCGCGTGTGGGTTGCAGGCAGCGCCTCCGACCGCGAAGCACAATGTCCTCTTCATCATGGCGGATGATTTGCGGCCGGAGCTGGCCAGCTACGGCTCGCCAGCGATCACGCCGAACTTGCAGAGGCTCGCGAGGATGTCGGTGCAGTTTGATCGTGCGTACTGCCAGCAGGCCGTGTGCAATCCATCCCGCTCTTCGATGCTGACCGGACTGCGGCCGGACACGCTGGGCCTCTACAACAACGGCACGCACTTTCGTGAGCTGAAGCCGGATGTGACGACGCTGCCGCTGTGGTTCAAGGAGCACGGCTACACGACACGGTGCGTGGGAAAAATCTTCCACAACTGGCACACGAAGGAGCACGGCGACCGTCGCTCGTGGAGCGCGGATGAGTTCCTGCATTATGCGAATCACGGTGACGACATCGCGCAGGTGACGGGCGAGCTGCCGCCGAATCTCTCGACCGCCGATGTGCGCAAATATGGGAACACCTCGGCGTGCGAGTGCCGCGATGTGCCGGACGAGGCCTACTACGATGGTCGCGTGGCGGCTGAGGCGGTGAAGGTGATGCGCGAGGTGAAGGGCGCGCCGTTTTTTCTCGCGGTTGGTTTTTGGAAGCCGCACGCGCCGTTCAACGCGCCGAAGAAGTACTGGGACCTGTATCAGCGCGACAAGCTGCCGCCGCTGGATGCGCGCAAACCTGAGGGCGCGCCGGACATCGCCTTTCACGAGAGCAGCGAGCTTCTCGGCAGCGGGACGAACAAAACGGCTCTGACTCCGGAGCAGGCGGCGGAGTGGCGGCACGGTTACTTTGCAAACATCAGCTATCTGGACGCGCAGATCGGCAAGGTGCTGGATGCGTTGGAGCGTGAAGGCCTCGCGAAGAACACGGTCATCACGTTCGTGGGCGATCACGGCTACCACATCGGCGAGCACACGCTGTGGGGGAAGACGAGCGAGTTTGAGCGGGACGCGCGGGTGCCGATGTTCATCTCGGTGCCGGGCATGAAGACGGTCGGGCAAAGGACGGGTGCAATCGCCGAGCTGATCGATTTGTTTCCCACGTTGGTTGAGATCTGCGCGCTGCCGAGGGCGGACGGACTCGATGGCATGAGCCTCGCGCCCGTGCTGCGCGACACGAGCGCGAGCGTGAAGCCCGCTGCCTTCACGCAGCATCCGCGCCCGGCGTACTATGATCGTGAGCCCGACAAGCTGCCGAAGGCGATGGGCGTGAGCGTGCGCACCGCGAGCGTGCGCTACACCGAGTGGCGCGATTGGAAGAGCGGCGAGGTCACGGCGCGCGAGCTTTACGACCACCGCGCGACGGAGAGCGAAATGAAGAACGCAGCCGAGGATCCCACGCTCGGAGCCCAGCGAGCGGAAGCCGAAGCGCTGCTGCGAGCGCAGTTCCCCGCGCGGCCACACTGAGGTGCAAATCACGCGAGACTCCCGGTGACCACCGCTACGAGCGCGGCGCGCGGTGTAGCTGCGCCCGCAAGGGCGTGGCGGTCGCGGGTGGATCGTTGGAGACTCCACCGGACCACCGCCTTGCGGCGGCGGCTACCACGGGGGCGGTTACCACGGGGGCGGCTATGGGCGTGGCGCTTCCATTGTGAACGCCTCGCGGATGCCGTGCGTTGATGGGCGAACGCTGCGAGCGCGTGTCACACGCTGGAGCGCGAAGAGAGGGAAGGGCAATGATGACAGCCTGGCCCGGAGCTCCATCCTTCAATTGCGATTCAGCGGCCGGCTGACAGCGCTTCGAGCGCGATCAAGCTCGCGGCGTGGCGGTTGTCGGCGCCGAGTTTTTCGAAGATGTGGGAGAGGTGGACTTTGATCGTCGTCGTGGCGCAGCCGATGATCGTACTGATCTCAGGATTTGATTTTCCCTGCGCCACCCAGAGCAGCACCTCGGCCTCGCGGCGGGTGAGGCCGAGGGCTTCGAGCGGCGTGGCGCTGCTGAAATCAGGATTGAATGCGGCGCGGCGTTTCGACTCGCGTTCCATGCGGGACTTGACGGCGGCGAGGAGGTCCACGGCGCTCACGGGTTTGGTGAGATAATCGTCGGCTCCGAGGTTCATGCCGTCGCGTTGGTCGCGTTTCTCGCCTTTGGCGGTGAGGAAGATGAAGGGG
>JANOBO010000232.1:0-10102 GCA_031411695.1 Verrucomicrobiaceae bacterium | reverse complement strand
GATCACGACACCTTCGAGATGCTCACATACGTGTGGACGTGCGGCAGCACGCGGTAGTTCCAGATGAAGCCGGGACCTTCCAGGCGCCAGTAGCTCCAAGGTTCCTTCTCGCTCGTCACCGTGTCGCGGTAGAAGGCGAGGTGGATTTTCTCCATGCCGCCGTTTGCGCGCACGATGTCCATCACCTCGCCGACGTCCTCCTGGCGATACGGTGCGAGCACATCTCTCAGCACGCCTTCGATGAGGTGCTTCTGATCGGCCGTTAGATCCGCGCCTGCAATGCCTGGAAGCGCTCCCGGCGACGGCATCGAGATCGCATCGCCACGGCCTGGCGGACGACCCGGCGCGATGGCCTGCTTTTGCTGGTCAGGTTTCAGCGCATCAAAAACGCTCATCACGTTGCGCGTCTGATCGCTGAAGACATTCCGCTGGCTGTAGCCGTTGACAATGTGGCCGTGGAAGATGGGGCCTCCAAAGGCCGTGTCGGGCTCCGAGTTGCCGTCGCAGCGCATCGTGAGGTGGTGTCCGGTGAAGAGGAAGGTGAACTTCCGCGCGCTCTCCGGATCACCGAAAATGTACGCGCCGCACGAGAGGATGCCGTCGTTGGCATCCCAGCCGCCGTTGCGCGTGATCTTGCGCCAGCCTTCGTCTCCCGAGGTCATCGATTTGAGCAGTCGCTCCACCAGCTCGCGCTGATTTTTTGTCAGCGTCTCGCCGATCGCGGGACCGATGGCTGTGTTATACACGCCGAGCCGCGCGGGGCCACTGCCCTTCCCCGAGTGATTCCACGGATAGACGAGCTGCTGCCGCTGAAAGGGATTGAGGCTCGCATGAAACTCACGCACCAGCTCCTCGGCAGGTTTTGGCTGGTGCTCATCCGGGCGCAGCGGCGCGCCGAGCGCAGCGCTCGAATCAAGGCGCGCGGCAAACGAGCCTGCGGTGGCCGCGCCGACGAGCCGGAAGAAGCGACGCCGGTCCAGCGCCGGCGTTGATGGAGCGATGCGCGCGAATTCGCGGCGGTGTGCGGATGAGGACGTGTTCATGAGGAGAGTGGGCTGGATGATTTATCGGACGGACTGAGGAACCAGAGGAGCGCCAGGGAGCGGCGTGCCAAACACGGCGCGCCGCAGCGGATCACCCATCGGCCCAGGCCCGCGCGGCGGGCGGACTTGGGTGGGCGGGGCGGGCGTCGCGGGGGTTGAGGCCGGCTTCGCGATGGTTAGCGCGGCGACTCCGGCGCGTTCCTTCTCATCCAGCGCGCCGTCGTGATTCGCGTCCGCCTGATCGAACTGCGCGGCAAAAAGCTCAGGCACCTCCGTCTTGTCGAGACGCAAGTTTTTGTCCGCGTCAAAGTCCGCCCAGCGGCCGAGGAGGGTCTTGAACTCGACTGCCGTCAGCTTCGGGCTCGCACCGGGATTTCCCTGGCGTGGCGAGTCGGAGAGCGGCCGGTCAAAGCCGCCGGGGGGCGCGCGCAGCAGCGCGTTCTGCGCGCTGGCTCCGGTGAATGCAAGCTGCGCGGCGAAGAGCGCTGCGATGGAGAAAAGGCGAGGATGGTGTTTCATGACGAGTTCAGAATCGATTGAGCACGAGGTCGAGTTCGGTGACGAAACGTTGCAGCACGGCGATCTCATCCGGCGTCCATGACGCGCGCTTGCCAGGCGGCATGTGCGTCTTCGGATTTGGCGTGCGCACCACATGCAGGAGGGCGCCGGGGTCGTCCGGCAAAAGGAAGCCGCCAACCAGAAGATTGCCAAACTCCTGCGCGGCGGAGTCCGTCATGCGCAGCGTGGAGCGATGCCGCGCGGTATGGCAGCCGGAACATCCGTCCTTTCCATTTCGAGAGAGGAGAGGCCACACTTCCTTTTCAAACCGCACAGTCCATTTCCTCAGCTCGGCGTCATTCAGCGCCTCTCCTGCGGCGGCGGGCGTGAAGCACAACACCGCCGCAGCCATCAGCAGCGCGGGCCGCCGGCGCGCATTCCTCGGTTCATGCTGTGCGGTCACACTCATCTCAATCCGGGCGCGGTTTGTCTCGCGGCACGCGGTTGAAACTGGATTGGCGCGCGAAAGTTTCTGCATCTCTCGCGTACATGGCCGGGTCGTTGAGTTCGCGCGTGGCTTCTCACTCGACGAGGTCGCCTTTCGGCAGCCGCACGCAAAAGGTCGCGCCGAGATTCTCCCCTTTTGCTGGCGGCGCTGCTCACGCCCCCGTGTTGCTCCATGATGGCACGCGAGATCGCGAGGCCGAGGCCTCCGTGACGGCACTCCTCCCGTGCCGACACCTGCTCGAAGGGCGCGAACATCCTCTCACCATCATCGGCCGAAAAGCCGATCCCAGTGTCGTCCACGTCGAAACGAAACATGTCGCCCTCCTCGCGCATGCGCAGCGAGATGGATCCGCCGTGTGGGGTGAACTTCACGGCGTTCTTCAGGAGGTCCAAAAAACCTGCGTGATGCGCACGGGATCGCCAAACCCACGGCGACGCCCGGCTTGCGCGTCAAACGTGAGATGGATGTTCTTCGCCTTCACATCATTAGCCACCATGCGCACCGCCCCCTCGGCGAGTTCCTGCACGTCACACGACCGCGCGCGGAGAAAAAGTTTTCCGCTGGCGATGCGCGTGATGTCCAGCAGGTCGTCGATCAGGCGCGCCTTTAGCTGCACGTTCCGCCAGCGGGCCGGGACGCGCTCGCCTACAGCTTGCCCGGATTCGCCAGCTCCTCCGCCGTCCAGAACGTAGTGCGGTCACCTGACCGCGCACGCGCGGCCTTCACCTCTTCGGGTTTCACGGCGGACGCCTTGTTCCCAAACTGGCCGCGCACATACGTGAGCACATCGGCGATCTGCGCGTCGCTCAGGCCCATCGGCGGCATGGGCAGCGGCGCGAGTTGTTTGAAGTCCTCACCGTTCACCCGGATGGGTCCGCTCATGCCGTGAATGAGAATCTTTGCCAGCGTCGCCACATCGCCAGTCACCCAATCGCTCTGTGCGATGGCGGGATAAATGCCGGGAAGCCCGAGCCCTGTGGGCTGATGGCAGTTCAGGCAGAGCGCGTCATACACGAGCTTCCCTGGATGCTCCTTCACCGGCGCGGCGTTGGCGATCTTCCTCACAAACGCGAGGCGCTCCGCCTTGCCGTCAAACTTCAGACTCTCCAGCACCGGCGTGAACTGCGGCTTCAGCGCCTTCACGACCTGCGCGAGCGCGTAGTCGATGAACTTGTCGTGCGGGAGATCCAGAGCGCGCGTCGCGACCTCCACAGCCTCAGGCTTTGCGACGCGGGCGCAGGCGACGACGCTCTCCAGACGCACGCGCTCATAGTCATCACCCACGCTTTTGCGCAGCAAATCCAGCACGCCCGGCAGACGATCCACCCAGCTCCCCGCGACGCGCGCACCGTAGGCGCGCACGCGCGCGTCCTTCGCATTCATCAAGACACCGAGCAGCGCCGGACTCGGGGACTCGTGCGCTTCAAACACGCCGCACACCTCGAGAAGCTGATGCTCATCCGTCGTCTTCGCCACGAACGCATCGGCAGCTTTCAGCACCTCGGCGCTCGGCGCATCGAAGAGCAGACGCTTCGCCTGATAGCGCGTCCAGCGTTCCGGCGACTTCAATTGCTGGAGCAGCTCCGCAGGTGTCATCTTCGCGAGATCGGGCTGCCTCACCGCCGCGCGGCCTTTTGCCGAGATGCGCCAGATGCGGCCGTGTGTGCGGTCGCGCTGCGGATCGACGTAGCTGGCCTGATAATGCCCGATCACTGGATTGAACCAGTCTGCTACATACATCGCGCCATCAGGACCGACGCTGACATCGACGGGACGGAAGGCAGTGCTGGATGACTTCACCAGCTTCGGCAATTGCACACTCTTGAAGCCGGCGCCGTCATCGAGCACACGATGCAGCTCGACCACGTTGCCGAAGTAGCCGCCGATGAGCGCACAGCCCTGAATGTCATCCGGCAGCGCGCGCGTGCCGATGAAGTCGAGCGACGTCGTCTTCGGATTGGTGAAGAACAAATTGCCAACGCCATGATACTCATCGGGGTCGGCGATGCTCACGAGTCCCGGCACGCTGTAGTAGCCATCTGGCCGGTCGCCGCTCTTGTGAAAGACTTGGTTGTAATCATCGAACGCCACGCCCCAGCAATTGTGCCCCGCCTTGCCACCGTTGAAATAGCCTTCCATCTTTTGCGTGCGCGGGTTCAGCCGCCACACGCCGGCTTTGTCCAGCCGAGCAAGTCCGTGCGCCGTCTCCACGCGTGAGAAGGCATGCAGCCCCTGCGTGAACCACAGGCTGCCGTCCGGCCCGTGCGTGATGCTGTTCGCGAGCTGGTGCGTGTCGCCGATGCCAAAGCCCGAAAACAGCACGCGCTTCGTGTCGGCCTTCCCATCTCCATCCGTGTCACGCAGGTGAATGATCTGATCGAAGTCGCATACGAAAAGACCGCCTTCTCCAGGTTCGAGGCCTTGCACCATCGTCAGACCTTCGGCAAAGCGCTGCGCCTTGTCGGCCTTGCCATCGTGATTCGTGTCTTCCAGCACGAGGATGAAGTCGGATGGCTTCACACCTGGCACGGTCTGCGGATACGTCGGAGAGCACGCCACAAGCAGCCGGCCGCGCTCGTCCCACGCGATCTGCGTCGGCTTGGCCACGCCGAGATCTTCCGACGCGAAGAGATCGATCTCGTAGCCATCTGCCACCGTGAAGCTCTTCATCTCATCCTCGACGCTCAACGTACTTCGGACATTGCTGTCCGCAGCCGGCTCCTTTCCGACGAGAGCGTCCGGCTTGCGTTCCGCAGCGACCGGCTGGCCAAGCGCCATGGCCTGAATGCGCTCGTCCAGCTTCGCCACCATCGGCTTGCGCGCTTCAAAGCTCTCCTTCAGGGATGGCCCGATCTCGCTCGGCTTTCCAAACATTTGCGTGATGCGGTCGCCATAGACGAACGACCAGTTCGCCGGCCGCCAGCAGTCAAAGAACAAACGGTTCTTCTCCACGATGGCTTCTCGCAGCTTCGACAGATCATCGGCCTCGCTGAAGGAGGCGCCGAGCTGTTGAGCGACGATCCGCGCGACTTCACGCAGACCTTCCTCATTCAAATGCATGCCGTTGTCCGTCAGCCGGGCCGCATTCTCACCGCGGTTCGACAGCGGCGTGAACAAATCCACAAACACGGCGCCGCGCTGCTTGGCGATGTCGCGCACCGCATTAGCGTAGGCCTGCACATCGACGTTTCGTTTCGTGAGATCAGGCGCGTGCGATGCGACCGGCTTTTCAAAAGGCATGGGCGAGACCAGCACGAGACGCGGAGTGCGCGCTGCGAACTGATCGAGCAGACGATGATACGCGGAGGAAAACTCCGGCAGCCTGGTCACGCCATCAAACGCCTCCACCTGGCCGAACTGCGCCACCACCGTCGTGGCACCCGCCGCGTCGAGCTGTGCCTTCCAGTCACCGAAGTTCAGATCGCGCCACTGCGCATATACCGTGTCGCCCTCCCACGACATGTGGCGGAACACAGGCCGCTGCTTTGCAAAAGCCGTCGCCAGCACCGACTCCAGCCCGCCTGATTTCTGCTCGCGCACCAGATTTGTCTGCCCGGCAAAAACCAGCACCTCACGCTCGCCGGGCAAAAACTTCCCATTCGTGAACGCCGGCATCTTCGCCCTCGCACTGCCGGGCTGGCCAAAGCGGCTGAGGACCTCCTTTTCCTCCGGCACGAGCGCGTCCGGCAGCACGTCGATCGTGAGGTTGCGGTATGAGATCACAGCTTCGTTGTTGCCGTGAATCTGCAGTGCGATGAGCCCGTCCTTGTCGATGCCCGCTTCACGCTCCGTGTAGTCCACCGTGCGCGTGCCGTTCACGAAGAGCTGGATGCGCTGGTCCTCCGCCCGGATCTCATACTTGTTCCACTCACCCGGCTTCTCGATCTTCGCCATCAGCTCCTTGCTCGCCTCGAGCAGCATCTTCTTCCGGCGCGACTCATCATACAGGCAGCCGGAATAGCCCGCGCCGATGTCCGCCTGAAAGCCGCTCATCTCATTCGGCGGCTGCGGGATGCGCTTGCTGCGGATCTGCACACCGCCGTTCACAAAACCCTCCGTGCCCACGAGCTTGTATTCCAGCTTGAGAATGAAATTGCGGTAGCGCTTCCGCGTGGCGAGAAACTCATTCTGCGGATTCCCCTCCATCGAGCCGCCGACGATGGCACCGCTCTCGATGCGCCACACTTTCGTCGTCTCCCCTTCCCAGCCTTGGAACGTCTTTCCATCAAACAAAGCCACCGGCGCGGCGCGTGATGAGACAGCGAGAAAAAGAAACAGAGCGAGCAAGAAACATTTCATGAGCGCCAGATAACGCGCAGGCCGGTGGGATTCTGGCGGCAGGCGTGCGTAGGCGAGCCCGTCCCGGCTCGCAACACGTCGGAAATCACCCTGCGCTGGCGGAGTTATCCGGCGCAATGCAGCTTCGGCCCATGTGACTCCGACGCGCAGGACCGGACTGGAAGCTGCGAGGCGGGACGCGCTCGACTACGCCACGCGGCTTCGCACGGCGCCTTTGGCTAGGCGGGTGGTGAGTTCGTCTCCGCTGTTGAGCTTGTCGGCATCGGTCACGACGGCCCCGCTCGCATCCATCGTGAAGGAAAACCCGCGCGCGAGCACGCCTTCCGGGCCGAGCGTGCGGAGGCCGTTCTCGCGCGAGTCGATCTTGTCGGTGAGCCGGTCGAGCCTGTGCGCCGCGCTCTGACGCAACCGATGCGCGCCGAGTTCGAGACGGTGGCCGGCGTCCGCGAGGATTTTAACGGGATGAAAGCGGGCGAGCGTTTGCTGTTTTCCCACCAGCACGTCAGACCAGTCGCGCAGCCGGCTCGTGATCGCGGCCGGCAGAGCGGACTCCATGTCATCGACGCTCTGCTCGGCCTCGCGCAAATTCCGCAGCGGCTCACGGGCAAGGGCGCCGCGCGCGAGGAGGTCGATGATCTCTCCCTGATGCTCGATGAGCGAGCTGGCACGGTGCCGCAAAGTACGAGCGACGGCATCGAAATGGCGACGAAGCTCCGCGGCATCCGGCGCGAGAAGCTCAGCGGCGGCGCTGGGTGTGGGCGCGCGAAGATCCGCGACGAAATCGGCGATGGTAAAGTCGATCTCATGGCCGACTGCGGAGATGATCGGAATTTGCGAGGCGAAGATGGCACGCGCGACGATCTCCTCATTGAAACTCCAGAGATCCTCCAAGCTCCCGCCGCCACGACCGACGACGATCGTGTCCGGCCTCGGCAGGCCCATTTCCTCCGCGCGGTTCAGCAGCTCGATCGCGCGCACGATCTCCATCTCCGCGCCCTGCCCCTGCACGCGCACGGGGAAGACCATCACGCGGATCCACGGCGCGCGGCGGGTGAGGATGTTCAGCATGTCCTGCACAGCGGCGCCGGTCGGTGATGTGACGAGCGCGACGATGTTTGGATGCTTCGGCACTGGCTTTTTATGGTGTTGCTCAAAGAGGCCTTCCGCGTGCAGCCGTCGCTTCATCGCTTCAAACCGCGCCTGCAAGGCACCGAGGCCTTTTGGCTGAAGCATCCGCACGATCATCTGATACTGCCCCCGCGCGGCATAGACGGTCACCTGCCCGAAGGCCTGCACCTGCGCGCCGTCGGCGAGGCGCAGTCCGGCACGCGAGGCGTGACCGCGAAACATCACGCACGAGAGCTGCGACTCCGCGTCCTTCAGCGTGAAGTATTGATGACCGGAGCTTTGCACGCGCAGGTTGCTGACCTCCCCCTCCACCCACACGTCACCGATCTGCTCCTCGAGAAGCGAGCGGATCTCACGCGTGAGCTGGCTGACGGAAAGGACCGTTTCTGTTTCGGGCGGCATGAGGCGATGATGCGCGGGGAATCGGATTGCTCAACACAATCGCCCCGGCCGATGCGGGACATCGGCGTGAGCTATCCGCATCGCCAAAAAAAAGCGCGGGGTGTGACGCCCGCGCTCGTGGATTCTGGGGATGACTCGCCGCCTATTTGGTGAAGGGGCTGGAGGCGAGTTTCTTGAACGCATCCAGCATTTTCATCAGCGCGTCTTTGGGACCTGTGAGCTTGATGAACACATTGGCCTCGGCGGCAGGCACGATGGCGCCGAGAAGAGCGTAGCCGGGCTTCGGTGTCTTGGCGCCGAAAGGCGGTCCATCGAGGTAGGTGCCTGTGGCCTTCACGATGGTGATCTTTTTGTCGCCTGCGGTGATCTCCTCGCGGGCCTTCTCAGGCTCGCCTTCGAACTGCCCGTACCAGCGGCCGACGTTCGCATCGACATCGCCGCCCTGCCCTGCGCCGAAATAATAAAAGACGGCCTCGATGGGTTTCTCCGCTCCCTCCACCACGCATTGCAGCGTGCCGGCGCGCATCGGTGAGGACGACTCCACGGATTTCCACGGAGCGGCAAACTTGAACTTCAAGTCGGCGACAGAGATCTGCCCTTCTTCCGCCGCGGCGGAAAGTGTGGCGAGCGTGAAGAGGGATAGGCCGATGAGCGGTTTCATGAATTCGAAGGAGGTGAGGTTAGGTGTGAAACGCCCGACTCCAGGCATTCGCGAGTCGTCATTCCATTTCTACTTTGTCACCTTGAGCACGCCGCGCATGAGCAGCCAATGGCCTGGGAAGGTGCAGGCATACGGGTAGTCGCCCGCTTCGGCTGGCGCGGTGAACTCGACGGATCCCGCCTGGCCGGGCTGCACGAGTTTCAGCGAGGCCAAAATGTCCGGAGACTCCGGGATGTAGCTTTTGTCCATGGCCTTGACGTCGCTGAGCATCGCGTTGGCGAGCGCTCCGACCTTGTCGAGCGTGCCGGGCTTCATGAGGATGAAGTTGTGCGGCTGAGGAAGGATGCCGCCTGAATTGTTCAGGGTGACCTTGACCTTCTGACCGGCCTTGACGCTGAGTTCGACCTTGTCGTACGCGAGCGGCGATGAGGGATTGGGGCTGGGCTTGAGTTCGAGCGCGGCGACATCCTGCGCGGATGCGGCGGTCGAAACGCCGAGGGCGAGGGCAAGTGAAAGGAGTGTGATGCGTGCGGTCATGTTTTGGGGTGGGGGGGTTCGTGGTTTCCGGTTTGGAAGGGCGTTAATCGACGGACGGAGCAGGCATTTTGCAACCTTTTTTGTCTGCGCCTCGAAATTGAGTGCGGGGAAAGTTCATCCTCCACGCTCACGTTTGCTTCGCATGGATTTCCGAGACACCGCCACCGCCACGAGTACCGCCAGCCGCCGCACGTTTCTGCGCGGCCTGGGCACGATGCTGGCCTTGCCTTCACTCGAGTCGCTGACGCCTCGCGGCTTTGCGGCGGCACGACACGCCAAGTCTCCGGTGCGCATGGCCTTCCTCTACATTCCGAACGGAGTGAACGTGGCTGAGTGGGTGCCGTCTGGAGAGGGTGCAAACTACGAGATGTCGAATTCGCTTAAGGTGCTCGAGCCTCATCGCGCTGATTTTTCAGTCGTTTCGGGCTTGTGCCATGACTGGGCGCGCTCACACGGCAATGGCGGGGGCGACCACGCGCGGGCCACGGCTTCATTTCTCACGGGATGTCAGGCGAAGAAGACTGCGGGCGCGGACATCCGGCTCGGCATCTCGGCGGACCAGATCGCCGCGCAGCAGATCGGCCACCTAACGCGGCTGCCATCACTGGAGCTCAGCACGGACGGCCAGCGCAGCGCGGGCAGGTGCGACTCGGGCTACAGTTGCGCCTATCAATTCAATTTGGCGTGGCGTTCGGAGAACATGCCGATGGCTCCGGAAATGGACCCGCGGCTCGTGTTCGAGCGGCTCTTTGGCTACGGTGCCACTTCGGCATCCGGCCCCGAGGCCGCGCGCCGCCAACGCATGCAGAAGAGCGTGCTGGATGTGGTGATGGGAGAGGCCAAGAGCCTCCATGGCAAGTCGAACGCCGCCGACAAACGCAAGCTTGACGAGTACCTCACCTCGGTGCGCGACATCGAAATGCGCATCGAGCGGGCGGAAAAGCTCACCGCCAAAATGCCCGATGTGCCCGTGCCGGACGGGATTCCCGAAACTTACGAGGAGCACATGCGCACGATGTTTGACCT
>JANOBO010000231.1:0-6094 GCA_031411695.1 Verrucomicrobiaceae bacterium | reverse complement strand
CTCCAGCGGTGGCTCTCCGTGCTGCGGTATCCATCGCTGCGCATGCTGCTCGCGGGCATCCTTGCGGGCATTCCTGGCTATCTCGTCCTGAAGGAGGACTTCGGCTCCGCCACGGTATGGGGACCTGTGTTTTGTGCCATGCTGCTCGTCGGCAGCATTCCCTTCCGCTATCTCATCACGCTCACCCTCGTGGTGCTGTGCATCATCCCGCTCGGCTACTTCTTCGCTCTGAAGCCGTATCAGCAAAAGCGCATCGACACGTGGATGTTCCTGCTCACCAATCAGGAGCACAAGGTCGATCTCCAAGATGAAGGCTGGGTGCCGAACTACCTGCTCACGGCCGTCGGCTCGGCGGGCATCGAAGGCAAGGGCCCGCTCTCGCAGAAGGTGGAGGACCGTGCCTCCATCCATCGCACCTTTTTCCCGAACGAATCCATCAATGACTTCATCTTCTCCGTGGTGGCGGAGGAGTTTGGCTTCCGGGGCGCCGTGCTGCTGCTGTCGGGGATGTTCCTGCTCCTGCTGCAATGCGTCTTCGTGGCCTTCTGCGCGCGGGATCAGCTCGGGCGTCTGATTGTGGTGGGCATCGTGGCGATGATGTTCATCCACACCTTCGAGAATGCAGGCATGAACATCCTTCTCACGCCCATCACCGGCCTGCCCTTTCCCTTTGTCAGCTATGGCGGCACCTTCCTCGTCGTGTGCATGTTCATGATGGGCCTTGTGCAGAGTGTGTGGATTCATCGGAACGTCTCGCCGGTGACCAAGGAGGGCGCGAACCGCGACAAGGATGCCGATGAGCAGCGGCCCGCGCTGGTGGCGTACTGATTGATAGCCCCGCCGTAACCATCGGGACGCGGCGGCGTTTCAGGTGCCAGCCTTAACCCCCTTCCCGACATGAACGCAAAAGCCTTCCTTCTTCCCATCGCCGTGCTCGCGGCCTGTGCCTTCGGCGCCCGCGCCGCGCAAAACGCCGGCGGACTCGAGGCGCGGTTCGATCAGTTCGACACTAACAAAGACGGCGCGCTGACTGGCACGGAGCTGGATGCCTCTCCCATTCTTCGTCAGCTTGACCTCAATCAAGACGGCAGTGTGAACAAGCAGGAGGCGCTGCAAGGACTGGTGAAACTCAAGCGCGCTTCGGAGCCGGCCGCGCCGCCCGCCGAAGGAGAAAAGCGCACGCGCGTCGTCTTCCAGGCGATGGATAAGAACAACGACGGCAGGCTGTCCAGCGACGAGCTGGCAAATGCCGACGCGCTCTCGAAGCTCGACATGGACAAGGACGGCTTCGTCACGCTCGAGGAATCGTTGAAGGTGATCGGCGAGGTCATCCCCGAAAAATGGATGGCAAAGAAGAGCGGTGCCGCCCCGGCGGAGAGTGTCGCCATGCAGGAGATGCCGCGGCGGTTGAAGGGGAGCGAGCACGGCGTCGGCAGAATCGTGGAGGACCTGCCATTGAAGGACACGCATGGCAGGGAGGCATCCCTTGGATCCTTCAAGGACGCAAAGGCCGTGGTGGTGGCGATGTTCAGCACGAGCTGCCCGATCAGCGGCAAGCTCGCGCCCGAACTGGCGCGGATCGAGAAGGACTACGCGTCCAAAAACGTGCGCCTTCTTTTGGTGAGCCCGATGGCCGGTGACACGACGGAGAAGATCACAGGATTCAGCGCAGCGCATTCGCTGACATCTCCGGTGGTGCAGGATGCGAAAGGCGCGCTGGCAACGGCGCTGGGCGCGACCACGACGACGGAGGTGTTCGTCATCGACGCATCGCGCACGCTGGTCTATCGCGGCGCCATCAACGACCAATATGGACTCGGCTACAGCAAGGATGCGCCGACTGAGTCCTACCTCCGTGCCGCTCTTGACGCAGTCCTGCGCGCGGAGAAGCCAGCCATCGTGGCGACGTCCGCGCCGGGATGCGCGCTGGATTTACCCGCGCCATCAAACGCGCGGGCAGAGACCACGCTGACGTATCATCGGGAGATCAGCCGCATTCTTGACAGCCACTGTGTCGAGTGCCATCACGCCGACGGCCTCGGTCCGTTCAGCCTCGAGACCTACGCCGATGTCATCGAGCACGCGGGCATGATCAAGAAGCAAGTCTCGCGCGGCGCGATGCCGCCATGGTTCGCGGCAAAGCCGGCCGCCGGCACCGAAAGCCCGTGGTCTAACGACTGCTCCCTCACCGACCGCGACAAGTCCGCCTTGCTCGCCTGGCTCGACTCGCCCCGCGCAAAGGGCGATGCAGAGGACGCTCCTGTCGTGCGTGTGCGGTCTTCAGAGTGGACCATCGGAAAGCCCGATTACATCGTGCAACTGCCCCGGCCCGTTGCGATCAAGGCGGAGGGCACCATGCCGTATCAGGTCGTCACCGCCGAGACGACGCTGACGGAGGACAAGTGGGTGCAGGGCTATGAGATCATGCCCACGAACCGCAAGGTCGTGCATCACGTCATCGTCACCGTACGTCCGAAGGGTTCTCCGCGTGGGAAGGACCGCGAGGAGGGCGCCGGCGGCTACTGGGCTGCGTATGTGCCGGGGAACTCCAAGCAGATGTATCCGGATGGATTCGCGCGGAAGCTGCCCGCAGGCTCGCTGGTCAGCTTTCAGATTCATTACACACCCGTCGGCACGGCCACGGAGGATCAGTTGCGCATGGGATTGATCTTTGCGAAACAGACGCCGCGCTTTGCCGTGGACACCGTCTCGCTGCCACGCCGCGCGCTGAACATTCCTCCGCAAAGCGCGAATCATGTGGAGTCGGAAGTGCGGACCATCCCTTTCGACATGAACGTCATGGCCTTCATGGCGCACATGCATGTCCGTGGAAAGGCGTTCAAGTACGAGCTGCTCAACGCGGACGGCACCTCCGAGATCCTGCTCGACATCCCGCGTTACGACTTCAACTGGCAGCTCCGCTACGACCTCGGTCAATACCGGCTCCTGCCACGCGGCTCGCGCCTCAAGATCACCGCCGTGTTTGACAACAGCCCCGGCAACGCAGCGAATCCTGATCCGACGAAGACAGTGAAATGGGGGCCGCAGACATCGGATGAAATGATGATCGGCTACATCGAGCACTTCGTCCCCATCGGCGCCGGAAAAGTGGCGGTCAAATAGACACCGGCTGCGGAGGGCACGCGCCGGACATCTGCACCCACCTCACACCTTGATCACGCCGACCGTGACGTTGTCCTGCCGGTCGTGGTTGATGCGGCGGATCGCAAAGAGGATGGCGTCGGCGATCTTGTCAGCGTTGGTATGCTGGCCAAACGAAAGCAGCTCCGTGAGCTGCTTGTCGGTGAGCGTGAAGATGCCATCGCTCGCGCCAATGACGATGTCCCCTTTCTGCAGGGCGAAAGGTTCGCCGGGCGCGTCCACTGACATGAGCGGCATGCCCAGCACGGCGGAGTGGAGCGTGTGCCGGTCCGGATGATGCGCGGCCTCCTCAGGTGTGATCTCGCCAAGACGCACCCGCTCCTCGAGCAATTGCGTGAGCGAGTGGTCCGCGTTCACCCGGATGAGGGAGCCGGCGCGGAAGACGAAAAGTGGTGAGTCGCCCACACTGATCCACAGCAAGGACGTCTCCGTCACCAAGGCAGCGACCAGCGTCGTACCCATTGGCTGGCCCACGGCCGGAAGACTGGCGGCGAGCGTGCCGAGGACATCGTTTGCTGTTTCGAGGGATTCACGGAGGCGCTCCACCTGCCCGGTCGGGGTGTCGTGGTAGGCCTTGATGAAGGCGCCCACCGTCACATAGCTCGCCACGCTGCCGCCCGCGTGCGCGCCCAGTCCGTCGCCGATCACCAGAAGCAGGCGGGAGAGCGCCGGTTGATCGTGGTCCGCCGCATCCGCAAACGCGTAGTAGTCCTCTTGGTTCTCGCGCTTGCCGCGGTATTGGCGCGCGGCGAAGTCATGTTCCTGCACAAAGTGATGACGCGGGTCGAGAGGGATGGGCGTGGTGTTTTGCAAAGCGTGTGTTTATTCGGCGGAAAACTTAAACTCGGTGGTGTGCTGATACGTGTCGCCCGGCCGGAGCACGGAGGAGGGAAACGCCGGCTTGTTCGGGCTGTCAGGATAGCGTTGCGTCTCCAAGCACAGCGCTGACCTCTTCTTATACGCATGTCCGCCCTTGCCAGTCGTGTTGGTGTGGTTCGCCGTGTAAAGCTGCACGCCGGGCTCCGTGGTGCGCACCTCCATCACCCGGCCCGTTTTCGGATCGCGCACGCGCGCGGCCAGCTTCATGCCGGTGCCGCTGAGCACGAAATTATGGTCATACCCCTTGCCTTGGATCAGCGGCTTGTAGTCCGCGCCGATGCGCTCGCCGATGCGATGCGGCGAGGTAAAGTCCAGCGGCGTGCCGCTCACACTGGCGAGCTCCCCGGTGGTGATCAGCTCATCATCCGTCGGCGTGAACTGCTCCGCCGGAATCATCAGCTCATGCCCCAGCACATCACCGCTCGCCTCACCCGCAAGATTGAAGTAGCTGTGGTTCGTCAGGTTCACGATGGTCGGCGCGTCCGTCGTGGCCGTGTAGTCGATCTCCAGCGCGTCGTCATCCGTCAGCAAATACGTGACCTTTGAGTCCAGCGTGCCGGGATAGCCCTCCTCGCCGGCCGGACTGCGATACGTCAGCTCCACCCCGACGCCGTTGCTGCGCGTCAGTTTGGTGGCCTTCCACACCTTCTTGTCAAAGCCGATCTTGCCGCCGTGAATGTGGTTCTTCCCCGAGTTGGCCGTCACCTTGTATTCCGTGCCATCAATCTTGAAGGCCGCCTTCCCGATGCGGTTTGCGTAGCGGCCCGTGATGCAGCCGAAGAACGGGTTCTTCTCCTCGTAGCGGTCCAACGAGTCAAACCCCAGCACCACATCGCCCATGCGCCCCGTCTTGTCCGGCACCTTCAGGGATACGAGGATGCCACCGTAGTTTGTGATCCGCGCCTCCAGGCCGTTCTTGTTCGTCAGCGTGAAGAGCTGCACCTTTTCGCCCGACTTCAGCTTCCCCCACGTTTCGCTGGTGATCTTGCTCATGGCGGTGGATGACGTGGACTGGCAGGACGCCGTCCCAAGTCCGGCAGTGATCAAGGTAAGGATGAGGGCTCGGATGTTCATGATGACCGTGAGAAGGCGGTCGCTAGAGTGGCGATGATCACCTTTGCCGTCAACCGCATCTCTGCCGTGGCAGGAACGATCATTTGGAAGAGCTGCGGCACCCCCGCCAGGAGCACGTCCACGCCACCGTCCCCGTCGATTACCCGCCCAATCCAAAGCTCGGCTGGTGGGTCACCAGCACGCGCCAGCAGCGCAAGAAAGGCAAACTCACCCCAGCCCAAATCCAGCAGCTCGACGCCCTCGGCTTCGTCTGGGAGGCCAGCCGCGCGAAATCACCGGCTGTCTCTCCGGCGAGGTGAACACCGTGCGCAACCCTCCGTCCCCATCCCTTCGTCATTCGTCATTCGTCATTCGTCATTCGTCATTCGTCATTCGACATTCGTCATTCGTCATTCGTCATTGCCTTCCGCCACCGCGCTCCGTGATCTGATTCACCCTACTTTTGTCACGATATGTTTCCCCGACCCCTTCCCGCAGTCACGAGCTGACGAGATGTCTGCGAATGAATTCTTGAGGCGTGATCGGTTGAGGTTTGTAGCCCGCATTTGCCAGCGGTGCAAAGTCACGATCTTCGGTGACGACATAATCGGCTCCCACAGTGATCGCGCAGTCGCAGAATTTGTTGTCGTCAGGATCCGCGCTGATGATCTGAAACTGGAAGGACGGCTGCACTTTTAAAAGCAGGTCGCCACGGGCCTCCGCCAGATCCAGCACACGGCTGAACTGCAACCAGCGTTGCCTGCCGCTCCGCTGAGTCAGCATCTCCTCGTATTCGACGAGAATGTCAGTGCTCACGGCCCAGAGGAACTTGCGCTGAAACCATGCGGTAAAGATCGCATGCAGCGGATGCCCGGCTTTGGACGCCTGCACGAGCACATTGGTGTCAATGCAGACGATCATCCGCGACGGAGGCGGGCTCGCACTTCGTTCAGGAGTCCGGGCAGCCGCTCCCATTTCCCCGCTGCGCGCTCGCCCTCGG
>JANOBO010000230.1:0-2832 GCA_031411695.1 Verrucomicrobiaceae bacterium | reverse complement strand
CCTCTCCCCAAGGGAGAGGGAGCAAGAGGGCGCTGATGCGCCTGAATCAAACGGAGTCCTTGAGCCAGTGGTGCTGTTTCAGATCCGAGCGGCAGCTCGTCAGGCTCCCTCTCCCTTGGGGAGAGGGCTGGGGTGAGGGGGCGTTTGCGGAGAGAAGCCAGAGCTCGCGTGATGAACGATCGCTCAACGGCATGGGAATGAACACCTGCTCACACCGCAGAGACCTGCGCGCCGATGTTCGGTTTGCAATGCGGACTCGGACGACTAAAGGAACAAACCTTGTGACCACCGCAACGCAGATCACCCTCTTCCGTATCTTCCTCATTCCGGTGTTTGTCGGGCTGGCGATCTACTACGGCCAGAGCGTGGCGGCGGGCGCGGCGGATGAGCGTCTGCGCTGGTGGGCCATCGCGGTTTTTGCCATCGCCTCGATCAGTGATGCGGTGGACGGCTACATCGCGCGCCACTTCAATCAACGCAGCCGGCTCGGTGAGATCCTCGATCCTCTGGCGGACAAGGCGTTGCTCTTCGCCGGACTGATCACGCTGAGCTTCACGCAGTGGCGGCAGCAGTTTCCGCTGTGGTTTCCCCTCGTGGTGATCTTCCGTGATCTGGCGGTGGTGAGTGGCTGGGCGCTGGTGGGCCACATCACCGGCGGCAAATGTGAGATCCGCGCGCACTGGACTGGCAAGACCGCGACCTTTTTTCTCCTCGTCTCCATTCTGTGGCTGATGCTCGACTTTCGCATTCCGCCGCTGATCTGGCCCACCGCGATCGCCGCAGTGCTGACCTCGGTGTCCGGCATCCTCTACCTCGCCGAGGCGATCCAATGGATGCAACGCCATCAGCAGACTGGCGTAAAACCGTAACTGCTCCCTATTGCCCCCCATGCTTAAAACCGTAGCCATCGTCGGCCGTCCCAATGTCGGCAAGTCAGCCCTCTTCAACCGGCTGGCCGGCATGAACATCTCCATCGTGCACGACATGCCCGGCGTGACACGTGACCGCATCGTGGCGGAGTGCAGGCGCGGACCGCAGGTTTTCGAAATCATGGACACGGGCGGCATCGGCGCGAACACGGACGACGTGCTCACCGATCAAGTGCAGGTGGAGGCCGCCATCGCGCTCGATGTCGCCGACCTGCTGCTCTTCGTGGTCGATGTGATGGACGGCATCACCACCATCGATCAGGCGCTTGCCGCCGAGCTGCGCAAGACGAGCAAGCCGGTCATCCTGGTGTGCAACAAGGCCGACTCGCCGAAACGCAAAACGCGCACGCCGGAGTTCACGCGGCTGGGTTTTCCTGATCAGGTCGAAGTCAGCGCGGCGCACGGGCTGGGCATCACGGAGCTTGTCGATGTGATCTCGGAGAGGCTTGAACTTTCCGAACAGCCGGAGTCAGACGCATCCGCCGCCGTCGCCGCCACGAAGCCGCTGAAGATCGCCATCGTCGGCCGGCCGAATGCGGGCAAGTCCTCCCTCGTGAACCAAGTCCTCGGCAAGACGCGCTCGATTGTCAGCGAGATTCCCGGCACGACGCGCGACTCGCTCGACATCCGCTGCACGGTGAACGGGCACGATTACATCCTCATCGACACCGCCGGCATCCGGAAGCAGGCGAAGATCGACGAGCCGGTGGAGATCTTCTCCATCAATCAGGCCATCAAGAGCATCAAGCGCGCCGACATCTGCCTGCTGATGATCGATTGCGCCGAGGGCGCGAAGATGCAGGACCGCAAGATCGCGCAGATCATTTTGGAAGAGCAGAAGCCCTGCATCCTCGTGATGAACAAGTACGATCTGTTTCATCCGCGCTCCCCGAAAGGCGAGCGCATCGAAGAGCTGACCGAGACGATCTCGCGCGAGTTTTTCTTCCTCAGCTACGCGCCGATCATCGCCATCTCCGCAAAGAAGGCGCAGCAGATCGACAAGCTCTTCCAAGCCGTGGAGCGCGTGCGCCGCGGCGCCAACACCCGCATCAGCACCGGCGCGCTGAACCGCATCCTGGCGCGCGCCATCGCCAACTCGCCGACATCGATGGGAAACTCGCCCATCGCCTTCAAGCTGCTCTACGCCACGCAGGTGAACCGCTCCGAGAATGTGGCCGTGCCGGTCCCGCACTTCGTGCTGTTTGCCAATCGCGCGACGAAGATGCAGGACAGCTACCTGCGCCATCTGGAGAAAGTGATCCGCGAAGAGTGGCCTGCGGAAGGCATCCCCTTCCGCATGAGCGTGCGTGGCAAGGAAGCCAAGGCCCTGCACCGGCAAGGCGGCAGCGGCACAGCCGCCGGTGGCCGCAGCAGCACGCGCCAGACGAAGAAGAAGGCGCGCCCGGAGCTGAGCGAGGACTGAGTGAACGCGCGCACGTTTTCGTGCTTGTCCTTTCGCGCCGTCTTCGCTACGACTTGCGCCTCGTCGATTTCAAACCGCAAACTCAACACCACATCCACCCAGCCATGCCACTCGTCGAAACCAACGGAATCAAGATGAACTACGAAGAGCGCGGCTCTGGTGACCCGCTCATCTGCATCATGGGCGTGACCGCGCCCGGTGGCGTGTGGGACGCGCACGCGCAGGCGTGGGAGAAACATTTCCGCTGCATCCTCGGCGACAACCGCGGCGTCGGCCTCACCGACAAACCCGAAGGCCCCTACACCACGGCAATGATGGCAGACGACTACGCCGGCCTCATGGACAAGCTCGGCATCAAGAAGGCGCGCGTCGTCGGCTGCTCGCTGGGCTCCGTGATCGCGCAACAGCTCGCGCTGCGCCACCCTGACAAAGTGCAGTCGGCCATCCTCATGTGTACCTGGGCGCGGCAGGATCGCTTTG
>JANOBO010000229.1:0-4657 GCA_031411695.1 Verrucomicrobiaceae bacterium | reverse complement strand
AAAAAAGCAAGAAACCAAACAACCTATAATATGAACTCAAAAGTGGTTAACCTGCGTCTGGTTATGGACAGACCCAATTTATGTGAATCGTCGCAAATAATGATTTACAAAGTCATTCACAAACGTACGCACACTCGGCGCTTCCGGACCCATATCGGTAGAACCCAGCTTGGTTTTGGTCTGCGATTCAAACACCGGCTCCTGCACCTTCACGCTGACTGCGGCGATGATCGAGCCGCGCACGTCGTTGGGCTCGAACTGCTTTTTGTAAAACTCACGGCACTCCTGCACGATCGCCTCGCGGAACGCGGCGAGGTGCGTGCCGCCCTGCGTGGTGAACTGGCCGTTCACAAAGGAGAAGTACTCCTCGCCGTAGCCCTCCCCATGCGTGAAGGCCACCTCCACGTCCTTGCCTTCGAGGTGGATGATCGGATACAGCGGCTCGTCTGTGCCGAGCTTCGTGCGCAGCAAATCCATCAGCCCGTCCTTCGAGCGGAACTTCTCGCCATTCAGCGTCAGCGTCAGCCCCGGATTCAGCCACGAGTAGAAGCGCAGCATCTCGCGCACGTAGTCGAGCTTGTAATGCACGTCCTTCGGAAAGCACTCGCGGTCCGGCATGAACACGATGCGCGTGCCGTCCGGCTCGGTGCTCGCGCGCGGCGTCTTCATGTCAAACTTCACAATGCCGCGCTGAAACTCGATGGCCCGCGTCTGCTTGTCGCGCACCGCCTGGATCTCGAACATCTCGGACAGCGCGTTCACCGCCTTGATGCCCACGCCGTTCAGCCCGACCGAGCGCTTGAAGACCTCGCTGTCATACTTCGCGCCTGTGTTGATCTGCGCCGCGCACTCCATCAGCTTCCCCAGCGGAATGCCACGGCCGTAGTCCCGCACCGTTACCGTCGCATCCTCGCCGATCACGATATCGACCGCATTGCCATACCCCATGACAAACTCATCCACCGCATTGTCCACGACCTCCTTGAGCAAAACATAAACCCCATCCTCCGGCAGCGATCCATCCCCCAGCTTCCCAATGTACATCCCCGGCCGCAACCGGATGTGCTCGCGCCAGTCGAGCGATTTGATGGAGTCTTCCGTGTAACCGTGTGCAGGAGGGGCTTTGGACATGTGGGGAAAAAACGAGATGATCAGGGGGACGTGTTGATAGAAGAAAAATCCGGCGAGTCAAATTGCGGCGCATCGCCCGACACGACGCTTCACGGCGCGCGTCGGCCGAACTTCCGCTCGAGTTCGGGGTAGGAGATCTGAATCAGCGTCGGTCTGCCGTGCGGGCAGCAGTATGGCATTTCGCACTTGAACATGTCGTTGAGAAGTGCGCGGAGCTCGGGGCCGGCGAGGATGTCGTTGGCCTTCACGGCGTGACGGCAGGCGGTGGTGGCGATCATGTCCTCGCCGAGGCGTGTGGATGAAGATTTGGAACTGAGCGCGGAGAGTTCTTCGATGACTTGATTGAGCCAGGCGAGCGGGTCGTCGGTCTTCAGGAAAGTGGGGATGGCATCGATCTTGAAGATGTTAGGTCCGAACGGTTGTGCTTCGACACCGAGCTTCGAGAGGGCTTCGAGATTGCGCGTGATGAGATCGGCATCGCGTGGGCTGACCTGAAGTGTGAGTGGGATGAGCAGCCGCTGCGAGGGCACGCCATCCCGCTCCATGGCGGCGCGCATTTTTTCAAACATGACACGCTCATGCGCGGCGTGCTGGTCCATGAGCACGAGGCCTTCTTTGCCTTCCATGAGGACGTAAAGATTGTTCAGGACGCCGATGATTCGGAAGGTATCGGCTTCGGTGTGTGGCTCGTCGTTCGCCGTGGCCTTGGGCGGGCTTTGAATCGTCGATGGCGCGGTGCGCGTGGGCGGTGCGGACCAGTCGGCGCGGAGCGCGTGCTGCTCGGCCTTCGGAATCGAAAGCAAGGTTTGTGTCACGTCCGGCGCGCGCGATCGCGGGTGATCCACGATCTGCGGCAGGATGACGTCAACGGGGGGCCGCTCCGCACGCGATGAAGGGTGGCCTTCGGGCAGTCTGCGTGACTCGGCCAGAGCATGGTGAACTGCGAGCGCGACCACCTCGCGCACCGCATTGCCGTCATGAAAGCGGGCCTCCTTCTTTGCGGGATGCACGTTGATGTCGAACGCGTGCGGATCCATCTCGATGAAGAGAAAGGTGACGGGATGCTGGCCTTTCATCAGCGCCGTGTGGTAGCCTTCGCGCAAGCCGTAGTGGATGGAGGGGCTCTCGATGGACCTGCCGTTGAGAAACGTGATCTGCTGCTGCCTGCCCGACCTGCTGAGTCCGGGGCCGCCGATGAAGCCATGCACGGTGATGCCGCGCCTTTCCTCACGTGGAACGGGGATGAGCCGCTGCGCGAGGTCATCACCCACGAGTCCGCGGATGCGCTCCAACATGTCCTGCGTGGCAGGGAGGTGGAACACCACATCGCCGTCGCGCGTGAGGGTGAACGCTGACTGGGGATTCGCGATGGCGTGCAGTCTGAACTGCTGCTCGAGATGAGCATTCTCGGTGTTCTCGGTGCGCAGGAATTTTCGCCGCGCCGGGACATTGTAAAACAACGAGCGCACCTCGATGACGGTTCCTGGCGCGCCGCCGTAGTCACGCACTCCTGACATCTTCCCGCCATTCACCTCGATCTCGGTGCCAGCAAGCGTGTCGGCGGTGCGCGTCGCGAGGCGAAAGCGCGAGACGCTGGCGATGCTGGGAAGGGCCTCACCACGAAAGCCGAAGGTCGAGATCGCGGCAAGGTCCTCCTTCGTCCGGATCTTGCTTGTGGCATGGCGCTCCAAGCAAAGGAGCGCATCCTCGCGATCCATGCCCGAGCCGTTGTCAACGATGCGAATGAGCGAGGCGCCGCCACGCTGCACATGCACCTCGACGTGAGTCGCGCCCGCGTCGAGGCTGTTCTCCACCAGCTCGCGCACCACAGCGGCGGGCCGCTCCACGACCTCGCCCGCGGCCACCTGGCTCGCGAGCGCGTCTGGGAGAATGCGTATCTTCGACATCGCGGCCAGAGTAAAAGTGGATGCCGCGCAGCACAAAAGATTTGGTGTAATGATTCTTCACCGTCTGCGTGAATGCGCTGAGCAAAGCACTGGTATTCACCGCCTCCAGCGTGCAACGTGCAACGTAGCCATACAAAGCCATGATCACCCTTTCCCCCAGCGCTGTCACACACTTGAAGAGTCTTCTCTCGCATCGGGAGGCAGCTGCAAAGGCCGGGCTGCGTCTTCAGGTCGATAAAGGAGGGTGCGCGGGGATGCAGTACACGATGAAGATCGATGATGCGATGCCGGTTGATCAAGTGTTCGTCACCGACGGTGTCGCGATCATCGTCGATGCGGAAAGTCTAGGGTATTTGGACAACTGCACGGTGGACTATGTCGATGCGTTGAATGATTCGGGATTTAAGATTGAAAACCCGAACGCTGCGCGTAGTTGTGGCTGTGGAACATCGTTTGAGCCGCGTGGAACCTAAGTGGTTTCCTAGCTCAGATTTCCATCGGCTGTCACTTTATTTGCTTTTCAAAATTACCGTAACGCGATACAACGCTCAGTTGCAGCCATTTGGGCGCAATATTAAAAACTTTCTCAATCTCTCTGATGCAAATCCAATTTTTAAATGACGGCAGTGAATACCGCTCTCACGGCGGCAGCAGCTTTTCAAAGAACCAGCAAAGTTCCGGCCTCTTTTGGTGGACGATCTTGATCACGCTGCTGATGGGTGCCGCAATCTTTTGCTGGTTCTTTTCCATTGTGCTTTTCTCTCATCCCGAGAAGCCGCTCCACTATCGCCTCCTGGCCAAGGTGAAAAAACTCGAGCCGCTGAGAAAATTCAGTCCGCTCTCTGTCCCGCAGGGTAAGTTCCTCACGGCGCGCGAGATCTTGGCCGAGTATTTCAATGACAGCCCGGATCATCTGGCAGTGGGTAATGACCAGCTCAAGCGCGCCTACATCAAGAACTACAAGGAGCAGGCGCCCAAATATGTGAAGGGTGGCTTCACGGTCATCGCGGGCCGCGAGTTGACGGACTCGGACGTGTTCACCAAAGGTTGGGTGGTGCGCGCCAAGGCAGACGACTTTGAGGATGTGGACGTGGAGATTGTTTTTCCAGGCATCGCCTCGGGCCCCGTTGCCTATGCGCAGGGTGACAAGATCGCGCTCGATCAGTCATCCACCTTTGCCAGTGTGGTGCATGTGCAAAAGCTGCCGATGGACCGCCTTTGCGTGACGGTTCTTCCGCTCGCCTATCAAGGCTTCACAGTAGCCTCGGTCGGAGTTTTGAACATGGAAGCCCCTGCGGTGCTGAACATGGAGGCCCCGTGGCCGATCGCGCGTGACCTTGTGGAGTTGCAGGGACAAAAGGTGGCGGCGAAGACTGCCAATTAGGCGGCTGCCATCGGGCACCTCACGACTTCCCTCCACATCAAAAGCCCGTCCGCAGTGCTGACGGGCTTTTTGTTCCGACATTGCGCCGGACAAAGTGGAACGCCGCGCGTGACGCGATCTCTACCGCGAGCCACCGCCGCCTAGCAAGCCTCCCAGCAGTCCGCCGAGGCCGCCTTTGTTTTCCTTCAGCACAGATGCGACGATCCCGCTGAGGTCGGCACCGTCGGCGCTCGTC
>JANOBO010000228.1:0-10568 GCA_031411695.1 Verrucomicrobiaceae bacterium | reverse complement strand
TACGCGGTGAGCAGCTTCACGCTCAAACTGCATGGTTGGAGCGACACACGACGCTTCGTCGTCGTGCGCGAGCTGGAGCGCGAGGACAAGAGCGCTGTGGGTCGCCGCCTCATCGACGTGCCCGGCTACACCTTTCGCGTGTGGGTGACCAACCGCACCGAAGACGCCGCCACGCTCTGGCGCGACTACAACGGGCGGGCGACCATTGAGCAGCGCATCGAGGAACTCAAAAACGACATGCACGCCGACGGGTTTTGCACCCGCAAGTTCTTCGCGACAGAGGCGGCGATGCTCTCCGCCATCTTCGCCTACAACCTGCTCGCGGTGTATCAAGCGCAGGTGACCCCGCAGAGCGGCTGGCGCCAGCCCTCGACGCTGCGCGCAGCAGTGTTCGTGTGCGGAGCCGTGTTGGGGCGCATGGGACGCAAAGTGGTGCTCAGACTATCGCAAATTGGGGGAGGCCTCGCCAAGCACCAAGCCTTGATCCACAAGGCCTGCGCGCCCAAACAACCAATCGCGCCGCTTTTGCTCCGAAAACGCCCGCCAGCCCTCGATCCGGACATCGTGGCACCCGGCGGATGCTCGATTTGACCCCGGCTCAGCCGCCATCATTCAAATGGCAAAGGCGGCGTTCGGGTTCAGAGCAATTCCACCGCACACCACACCCATCTCGTGACCGCACATTGAGCGCTGAACACTCCACGCTGAGCAGCCCTGGGACACCTAACACACAACCCCCACTCCCTCACTTCTTCGTCATCGTCCACACCCCATCCCACGTCTCTGGCGGCGTGGCGATCATCTCCTTGCAGCGCTCCCAGTACACGCTGGTGAGGCCGTCGTTGAGACCCGCGGCACCGGCCTTCTCGAACTCGGCCAGCGCGTCGGTGAACCTGCCGGCGCGAAACAGACGGATGGCGTGCTCAAAGATTTCGATGACGGCCATGTCGCACTCGCCTTTGCGGCCTTGCACGGTGAAAATCTCAATCGGCTTGAGCTTCCCCTTCACCTTCACCAGATCGGCGCTGCGGCACACGAACTGCTCATGCACACGCTCGCGCACGGCATCGCTGATGATGAGATCGACACCGTACTGCTTCGTGGCGCTCTCGAGTCGCGCGGCTGAGTTCACTGTGTCACCGATGGCGGTGAATTCCATGCGCGTGGTGGAGCCGATGTTGCCGACGATGGCCTCACCTTGGTGGATGCCGATGCCGAACGCCAATTCCTCTATGTTGCGCGCCTTCCAACTGGTGTTGAGCTTCGCCAGCTCCTCGCGCATCCGCACGGCGGTGGAGACGGCGGAGAGGGCCTCCTCGCGCAGAGACTTGTCGTCACTCGGATCGCGCAGGCGGCCCCACACGGCCATGACGGCATCGCCGATGAACTTGTCGATGCTGCCGCGATGTCCGAAGACGACCTCGACCATTTTCTCGAGGTACTCATTGAGCTGCGCGACAAGCTCGTCGGGCTTCGCGGTTTCCGACATGCTGGTAAAGCCGCGCACGTCGGAGAACAGCAGCGTGATGGTGCGGTTCACGCCGCTGAGCGCCTTGTAATAATCGTCGGGATCACGCAAAATTTCCTCGGCCATGTCGGGCGAAAAGTAACGCGTGATGGCCTTGCGGAAGGCCTCCTTTTGCTTCCGCTCCAGCAAGTAATCATAGGTGATGCCGATGAAGCCACAGAGTCCCCAGCCGAGCAGCGGCACCGTCATCGGCACCACCAGCGCCGCGACGTTGAAGAACACAAGCTGCGCGCCGATGCCGAGCGCGATGACGGCGAGGATGATCAGCATCGCCCACAACGGCTTTCGCAGCAGAAGCACAAGTGCGAACGCGGCGAGCACGAAGACGACGAGCAACGTGAGCCTCACCCACAGCGCCGACATCTTCAAAAAATCGTGGCTCTTCAGCGCGGCAAGCGCGTGCGCGTGGATCTGCACGCCGAGAATGGTGCCGACCGGTGTGGGCTTGGCGTCCTGCATCTGCCGTGCCGCCGGGCCGATGAAGACCGTCTTGCCCTTGAAGAATGCGCCGCCGCCAAAGTTCTGCTCCCACAGCGGGCCGATGAAGATGTCGTGCACCGGATAGTGCGCGTAGGCGCGCGCATCGCTGAAGCGCATGAGATACTCCGGCTCATCGAGCGGAATGATCTCCGGCCTGCCCTGCAGCCGCATCACTGCGGCGGGAAACGACGGCAGCGCGCGCTCGATCTCGCCAGTCTCCGAACGGAAGAACCGCGTCGCGCGCACGACGCCATCGTCATCAGCGGGGACGGTGACGAAGCCGATGCGCTCATCCGCCGGCCACGTCTGCGGCACCAGCCCGTCCCAAGGCATCGACAGCGCGTCGGACGATTTTCCGCCACTCGCCGCCGTCACAAAGTCCGCGCCGATGAGCACGCGGCCTTTGTTCTTGTCCAGCGCGGCTTTGAAGACCGCGTCGCCTTCGGGAAAGCTGTTCGACGGCGCGGGGAAGAGAAGGTCGATCACCACGGTCTCCGCACCTGCCGCGAACAAGCGGTCAAGCACATGCGCGTAAACCTCGCGCGACCACGGCCAGCCGACCATCAACTGCAGCGCGCGGGATTTCTCGATCTCCTCGGGCAGCGCGGAGGAGTTTTCGATGTCCATGCTGGCGTCATCGATGCCGAGCACGACGATGTCCGGATCGATCTGCGCCTTGCGCCCGTTTTGGTGCAGAAAATCGTAGAGCCGCCATTCCTGCGCCT
Source organism: Verrucomicrobiaceae bacterium (assembly GCA_031411695.1). Lineage (GTDB taxonomy): Bacteria > Verrucomicrobiota > Verrucomicrobiia > Verrucomicrobiales > Verrucomicrobiaceae > JAIBCL01. The sequence continues at coordinate 7,835 of JANOBO010000228.1, read as the reverse complement.
CGAGCGCGCGGCCGACGGCCTTGATGAGCTTCCAGTTTTCCGCGCGCTCATCTTCTGGCAACGCCGACCAGCGAGGCTCCACCTCATCGAAGTGGCGAAACACGCCGAGCACGACGAGGACCACAGAGGCGATGAGGAACAAGGCTCCCGCGCGTGTCTTCGCGGGCTGTCTCCAGTGGGATGGCTTGCTCATGTGGCGTTTTTGACCGGCCGGTCTGCGCGCAAAATCGGAGGCAGCCAGCGGGAGTCAACGATGAGTCATTGAGGATTGACGCTGAAGAGCCACGCCGGTAACTTCGGGGCCACTCTCTTATGGACGCCTCTCCCTCGTTTCGGTTTTTGGTCTGGTCGGTTGTGACCCTCGGTTTTGCAGCGTCGATGGCGTCGGGCCAGACCGATCCGACGCGCGTCAATGAGATGATCAGCCGTCCTTCCGGACTGACCATCGGCGAGTCACAGAACCTCAGCGCGCTGGGGCTGGAGGAGCAGAACGCCTTTGCCCCGGAATCCCCCGGTGACAGCGACATCGGACAACAGCTCATCTTGAAGGAAGCGCCGAAGAACCGCTGGTTCCGCGCCTATGCGGATGCGTTTGGATACTGGACGAACAACGTCGCGAACACATCCGTCGGCGAGCTGGACGACTGGTTCTGGGGCGGCCGTGTGGGCTTTGGCTTCCAGCCACGCATCGCAAAGCGGCTCTTCCTCGACATCGACGTGCAGCAGCAGCTCTTCCGCTACGATGAGTTCGACGCGCTGGACTTTGAGTCGCTGGATGTGAATGCAGCCCTCCTCTATGTGGAGCCACGGCTGGCGGACTCCGTGTTGTTCGTGCAGTTCAATTACAACCGCATCACGAACGATGACTTTGGCGACGAACTGCTGAACTCAGTCTCCGTGCGGGCCGGCGTGCAGAAGACGTTTCTCATCGACCGCCGAAACAGCATCCAGCTCAGCCTGATGGGCGACTGGGACATCTCGAATGACGTCGATCAACTCGAGCGGCATGAGTACATCGGTGACGTGACTTACCGCTTCAAGATCATGCGTGATCTCGTCGTGGCGCTGACCTACCGTTACTCTTGGCTGGATTACCAGCAGGTGGACCGAGGCGACTCACTGAACATCCTCGGCGCCAGCATCACCTGGTCGCCGAAAAAGTGGATCGACGTTTACCTGACCTCGAACTTCAGCTTCAACGACTCCAACCTCGACGCCTTCGACTACGAGACCACCACGCTCGGCGGCGGCCTCGGCGTGAAGATCAGATTCTAACTTGAACCGCACTTCGCCATGAACACGCATCGCCGTCTTGCCATCGCCCTGCTTTTGTTTTTCGGGACCGCAGACGCGGCCAGCTTGAAGCAGGCCGAGTTCACCCGCGTCATCAACGATGTGCGGCTCCTCCAGGCGCGGCAGCAGCCGTTGCTGGCAAAAATCGGCGACAAGATCGCAGGGCAGACCGCAGTGTCCACCGGTGTGGCCTCGCGCGCGGAGCTGCAGTTTTCGGACAAGACGCTCACGCGCATCGGCTCGAACTCCGTGTTCAGGCTCGACAAGGCGGACCGCACGGTGGATCTCGAGAAAGGCGTCATCCTGCTCCAGGTGCCGAAGCAGATCGGCGGCGCGAAGGTGCGCACCGCTGCGGTCACCGCCGCCGTCACGGGCACCACGGTGATGTTTGAGTACGACCCGGTGTCCGGCATCATCAAGATCATCGTGCTCGAAGGCCAGGTCGATGTGTACTTGAACGACAATCCGAGCGAGATGCGCACGCTCGTCGCCGGGGACATCCTCATGATGAACGTGGCGGACCGCGTGATCCCGATGGCCGCGAAGATCGACCTTGAGCTGCTGCGGAAGACTTCAAAGCTGATGGATGTGGCGGAGTTTGGCCCGCTTGGAAATGAGAAGCACCTGGCAGACGCGCTGGACGAGCAGGGGAAGCTGAAGCAGAACGGCGAGCTGCTGAAGACGGCGTTCGAGATCGTGGGCCGCGGCACGCAGATCACGCTGACGAACGAGGCGCGCCAGGAGATCTTTAAAACACTGGTGCTGCAAAATCGCGATCCAGGCGCGGGCGGCTCAAACCAAGGAGGCAACGAAACGCCGGGCGGAGCTGACGGGAATCAAAATGGCAATGGCAATGGAGGCAATGGAACCGGTGGCAACGCGACTGCCGGCAACGGGCCCGCACCGCAGGCGCCTGGCTCAGGAACGCTGCCGAACCAGCCGATTCTCAACAGTGGCACCACCGTCTTCGGCACCGGGTCCAGCATCGTCACCAATCCGCATGCCACCGCTTTCAACTCATTGACCAACAGCATCGTCACCATGCAGGGCACGATCTACAACCCGGGCACCGACGGCTTCTTCAATACCTACATGTATGGCGACGCGCAGACCTTTCCGGAGGCCGACACGTTCCTGGCCAGCCGCGGGAGCTGGTTTGTTTTCAAAGGCGACTCGCTCTACATCTCCGGCGACATCGCGGTGAACACCACGCCAGGACCGCGCAATGTCATCCTGGGCGCGACAGGCGACGTCACCTTTTCCAGCAGAACTCCCTTTGCCGGCGTGGCCACCAGCTCCACATGGACGATTCCTTCCTCGGTGGACTCGCTCCTCATCAGTTCACGCCAAGGCTCGATCATCATGGACGATGGCTTCTCCCTTTACGGCACCACCGGCGCTCCGCAGGACGTCGCCTTTTACGCCTATGGCCCCATGTCCGACGTGATCTTCCGCACGGGCGGAGGTGAGTTCCCGCAATCCGTTTCAATGTATGACGGCACCTTCAAGGCGCACGCGGGGCGCGACATCATCGCCACAGCCACATCTTTGGAGGCGCGCGAGGTAAAGCTCAACGCACGCCGCGATGTGAAGCTGGACAGCCGCGCGAGCGTCTATGCCCGCACGCTGCTTCAGATCGACGCGATTGGAAAAATCCAGATTCAAAACTCGTCGCAGCTTGCCGCGCTGAGCCTCACCGACCCGCTGTCGATCCTGCTGAAGGCTGTGAACGGCAACATTGAGATCACCAACTCGTCCGTTGATGCCACGAGCCTCGAGGCCGTCACGGGCGGGGGGAGCTTGTCGATGGTGAACTCCAGCATCGTCGCGGACGTGATCAAGGCGCGCGTGATGAGCACGGGTGGCGAGCTGCTCGTCAGCAACAGCATCCTCGGCCGCGACACCCCGGCGGCCAGCTCGCTCATCAAGCTCTATGGCGAGGGCGCGAGCGGTGTGCGCTTCAGCGGCAACAACACGCTCAACGCCTCGTCGGTGGACATCGCCGGCCGCACTGTCACCATCGATGCCGGCGGCGTTGTCCGGCTGTCGAACCCCGGTGGCACCCGCGTGTTCTCCGACACATCGAACTTCAACAACGGCACGCTCTTCGGCAGCTTCACAGACAAAAGCAACGTGCCTGTGAGCGTGACGAAGGACATCTACGATCACCGCCCCGCCTATTGACCCGACTCGAAGGTGGGTGTTCTCAGCGGCGGCCCACCCGCCCGACTCATCTCCCACTCCCATGAGAGCCCCACGTCTTCTAGCGCTCACCATCTTCCTCATCGCATTTCCCGCGGGCGCGGCCGGACTGCGGGAGGCTGAGTTCACCCGCGTCATCAACGATGTGCGGGTGCTGCCCACGCCACAGCAGCCGCTGGCGGCAAAAATCGGCGACAAAATCAGCGGCCTCACCGCAGTCTCGACGGGAGTCGCCTCGCGAGCCGAGCTGCAGTTTCCCGACAAGACGCTCACGCGCATCGGCTCCAACTCGGTGTTCCGGCTTAACAAGGCAGACCGCACCTTTGACTTGGAGAGAGGCGTCATTCTCTTGTCCGTGCCGAAACAAATCGGCGGCGCAAAGGTACGCACGGCTGCCGTGACCGCCGCAGTGACGGGTACCACGGTCATGATCGAGTACGCGCCCGACGGTGCGATCAAGATCATCGTGCTGGAAGGGGAGGTCGATGTGTTCCTGAACAACAAGCCGGAGGTGATGCGCACTCTGACCGCCGGCGATCTGCTCGTGTTACGGCCCGATGCGGACTCCATTCCTCTCGCCGTGAAGGTGGACCTCGATCTTCTGAGGAAGACCTCGAAGCTGATGGATGTGGCTGAGTTTGGCCCGTTGGGCAATGCGAAGCATCTTGCCGATGCGCTCACTGAACAGGGCAGGCTCAAACAAGACGGCGAGCTGCTGAAGACAGCATTCGAGATCATGGGCCGCGGCACACAGGTCACGCTGACCAATGAGGCGCGTCAGGAGATCCTGAGAACGCTCGTGCTTCAAGACCGGGCTGTCGCAGGTGGCGCACGAAGCGGGACGACGGCACCTGTCGGCGGCATCTCTGGAGATCTTCCTGCGGCGGAAGGGGCGGCGCCGCGTCCCGCGCAGGATGCGGAGAGCCCGCCCGGGTCCACCGCCACGCGTCCGATTCTGAATGCCGGCACCACTATCTTCGGGGCGGGCTCCAGCATCACGACGAATCCACACGCCACGGCGTTCAACTCCAACACTGGCGGCGTGGTCACCATGCAGGGCACAATTTATCAGCCAGGACGCGACGGGCCGGTCAATGGCTACCTCTTCAACAGCGCGCAGGCTTCACCCGCCATCGACAGGTTTCTTGCTGACCGCGGCGATTGGTTTGCCTTCAATGGCGAGCGTGTCGTCATCGCGGGGAACATCGCGGTCAACACCACTGCTGGCCCGCGCAACCTTCTCATCGCCTCCCAATCCGATCTCAATCTCACCGCCAGCCCTGGCATCAGCGGCGTGGGGTCGGACACGTATTGGGAATTACCCGGCAACGTGGACACCCTCGTCTTCGCCGCGAATGGCTCCATCATCCAGGATGCCAGCTTCAGCCTCTCCGGGGCCGGCATCGACCAGAGCCTCGCCTACCACGCCTTCGGCCCCGCGTCGGATGTGCTCCTCACCGGCGCGATTGGCAGCGGAACGGGCGGCACCGTGGGATCATCCGCCTCAGGGGACAGCACGACGCTCATCAGCGCCGGCCGCGATGCTGTGCTGACGAACCTCTCATCCGCCGCCGGCACTCTGGCGATGGAAGCCGGACGCGATGTGAGCGTGAACAACTCCGTGCTCACCGCCCAACGGCGCATCGACATCAAGGCCACAGGCAGCATCAACATCACCGACTCCTCCCTTCTGCGCGCGCTGACCGCTCTACCTTCCAACGCGGAGGTCGTGCTCGCCGCCATCAACGGAAGTGTGAATTTAACCGGCGCCTACATCGAGGGGGATCGCGCGACGGTCACCTCCGCCCGCGGCGACATCAACATCATCGGCTCCGGCATCTTCACCGATGTCATCAAGGCGCAGGTGCTCTCCACTGGCGGCCAATTGATCATCAGCGGCGGCAGCTACCTCGGCAATCCATCCGCGCCCGCCAGCCTCGTCCGGCTGTACGGAGACGGCGCGAGCGGTGTGCGCTTCAGCGGCGACAATCGCATTTACAGCCTCAGCACCGACATCGCCGGCAAGAGCGTCACCATCGACAGCGGCGGCGTGGTGCGCCTGTCCCATCCGGCCGGCACACGCGTTTTCACCGATCAGCCGAACTTCAACAACGGCTCGCACGGAAACTTCACCGACCTGAGCGGCACGCAGACGAGCGTGACGACAAATGGGTACAGCCACGCCAGCAAGCCGGCGTTTTGAGAAACGCGAAAATCCCCAACGGACCCGGCGCGTTCATCAGCGTCCCGAAGTCTTTTCGTTTGCGGGGCCGTGGCTCTCCCTTCCTCGTCGCAAGGTCATCACGAAGCCAAGCGCAGCCATCGCCAACGCGATGACCTGATACCCGCTCACCACGCCCCACCACTTCGGCGTCTCGCGCAGCCATTCGTGCGCGAAACGAAACACGCCGTATGCGACGAGAAAGATGAAGAACAGCCGGTCGCGAAAAAGTCCGCGCCGTTTCCAAAACAGAATCATGGCCGGCATCACCAAGAGAAACCCCATCTCCACCGGCACCGCAGGCCAGCGCGCGACTCCGGCGCGATCCCGCAGCGAGAGCATGAAGTCACCGCCCAGTGGTCTGCCGAGACAACAGCCGTGAAGCCAACAGCCAATGCGACCGAGCAGCAATCCGACCGGCAGTATGACGGCGAAGGAATCGCCCGTCGGTTTCTCGTAGCCGACCAGCCGCTTCATGATCTCCACACCCGCATAGCCGCCGAGCAGTCCGCCAAGTATCGATTTCCCCGTCGCCAGGCGCAGCAAAAAATCCTGCCTTCCCCAGTCGAACCAGCTCTCTGCGAAGAGGTAGGCCAGCTTTGCTCCGATGAACGCTCCTCCCAGCGCGCCGATGTACACCACCAGAAGCGACGGCTCATGCTTGCTCCGCGCAAACCAATAAACCGCGCTCACCACGATCGCCGCCGCCATCAGCACCGCATAAGCGCCGCCTTGTTGTGGGATCAGCTCATGCATCTCGACATGACTTCGTGATGCGAGCACGCGGCGAAAAAATCCCCCTCACCCCAGCCCTCTCCCAAGGGAGGGCTGGGGTGAGAGGCACCTCTCAGTTCGTTGAGCCTGATTCGCCGCATGATCTCCCACTACAACGCCTCTTTCGTGTCCGCGAACCCCGAGTAATACCGGCAGAATGAATCCAGCTTCCCGTCGGGCCGGATCACATGCGTGCAGCAGCGGTCGATGCGGTCCTCATCCCAGGTCCATGCATCCATGAACGGCTTCACCATCAGACGGAAGGCCATGCTGCGCGTGGCCTCCAGCGTCTTCAGCAACTCGCCCAGCTCCGTGTTCTCGCAGCCGCATTTCGCGAGGTCCGCCAGCGTGTAGTGGATCTTGTCCTGGAGAAACCCTTGCAGCTTCGTGAAGTCGAGGAAGTCGCTCACATGCCACACCTTGTCGCCCTGACGGATGAGGTACCCGATCGTCGCGCAGTTTGGATCACCGCACGGCAGCGGCGTGAAGTCTTCAAATCGAATTTGCCCGCCCGATTGCTCCACCGCGCCCACAATGATATCCGCCGTGTTCAGCCTCTCCAAAGGTGGTGCAACCGGCCCGGTTGGACTGGCTTCCGGCTTCTGATCACTGGCAAGCTGGAAGCTTGCCCCACTTTGTCGGGTCCGGCCGCTCAGAAACTCGGGCTGAAACGTGATGCCGTGAATGTTTGCGTGCCTCAATCCGAAGGCCACGGCCTCCCATAGATGCGGCAGATTTTCCCGCGTCACGGTCATCGCCAGCGTGATCGGAATATTCGCCGCCGCGAGATTTGCGATGGCCTTCTCACGCATCGCCCGCAGATCCGCGCCTCGGAGCTCGCGCTGCGCGGCCTCCTGCACGCCGTCGAACTGAAGATAGATTTGCAGTCCACCATCTTTGAAAACCTCGCCAAGCTGCCTGCAAAGCTCCGGTTCTTTGGCAAAGCGGACGCCATTCGTGTTGATCAGCAGAAAGTCGATCTGCGCATGGTGCTTCACCCACCGGCACAGCCCGACCAACTGCGGATGCAGCGTCGGCTCGCCGCCGGAGAATTGCAGAATCTCGATCTTCCCCTTCCGCGCGATGACGCCATCGACGCGCTTTTGAATTTCTGCAAAGGGCACGATGGATGGCCGCCCACCCAACCCCTCACCCCACGGAGAGGGAGAAGCTTCTTGCGCTCCAGCACTGATTGCACACTAAGGCGCAGCCAATAACGCGCCAGCTTCAGTCTCCCCCTCCCTGGGGTATTGGGGTGGGGTTAGGGGCTGTTTCGATTGGTCTCTGCCACCGTTCATCAACGGCGAGTCTGCATAGCAAGTCGGGCACGCGAGATTGCACGAGT
>JANOBO010000227.1:0-28088 GCA_031411695.1 Verrucomicrobiaceae bacterium | reverse complement strand
AGTGAAACCTGCACATCATCCAGGTAATGCACGGAGGCCTGTATCGACGTGTCCTCCGGCGGCACGGCACCGAGGATAAACACCAGCGTCTTCGAACCGCGTGGCAACGGCATTTTCAGCGAGAACGTGTGCCACTCCCGCGCTCCGGGCTTTGTGTCAAACCTCTGCGACACTGACACCACGCCATCATTCTCCGTCTTTGACCAGAAGTCTGTCGTCGCGCGCTCGAGCGGTTCATCAAGAGCGATGGCGCGAATCAGGTAGCGCGAGCTGACCTCACTTTTCGTCGCGAAGAACGACGCCGTCACCTGCACCTCAGCATCGCTGGCTATGTCCCGCATCGGCAGCGAGCGAAGATCGAGCACCTGATAGACTCTCGATGCGAGATTCTTCACGTTCTTCTCCCTCGGGATCGGCTCCAGCCGCATCATGCGCTGGCCTTCGTGAGGCTGAACACCGTTCTCCGCCGCTACCACCTTAGCCGAATCCGCGCCCCATTGTCCGAGGCCATCTGGCACGCCTTGGTCCATGATCGCCTCCGCGTTCTCCAGCCCTGGGTCGAACACCGTCAGCGGCACCTTTTTCACGGCACTCGCTCGCTGCGTCACATAACCGAACACCACTGATGTGCAGAACATGCCAACCACAATCCCAGCCGCCGCCGCTGTGAGCGGACGCCAGGAATACCAGCGGGAAGGGTGAGAAGACGTTGGCGAAAGCACCCGTTGAGATGACGGCACAGGAAGGCTCAAGGCCACCTCCGCCGACTCCGCCGTCACTTCGAGTGCAGAGTCGAGATTCACCGCATCGAGATACCAGTCGCGCAGCGCTGCGTCGCTCATGAGTTGCTGTTCCAGTGCCTCCGCCTCAGCATCTGTGATTGTGCCGGTGATGTAGCGTTGAATGAGATCGTGCCAGTGTGTGTTCATGCCAGTTCTTCCAAAGTCAGGGTTCGCCTCACGCACTCCAGCAATGCCTGCCGGATGCGATGTAGCTTTTTGTAAAGGGCCATCGCTGTCTCGCCGCGCCGCGTGGCCAGATCGTCCATGCGCGTGCCTTTCGTGTAAGCGGTGAGCACCAGTTCCCGCTGCTCCTGCGGCAGCTTTTCCAAACAATGTTCCAGCGCTTCGCTCTGCGTGGTATGACGCTCCTCCAGCACCGCCTGCCTGTCGGCGAGCTGCTGGACGAGTTCCTCGCCAAACACATGCCGGTCACGCTTCCGACGCTGGAGATGATGCAGCACCTTCATCCGCGCCACCCCGAAGGCCCACTTCCTGAAATCGTCCGCTCCCTCGAACTTTTGCCACAACGTCACGATGACCTCCTGCATCACCTCCGAGGCCTCATGCCGGTCCGGCAACATGGAGCGCACATACCCATGCAACGCCTGCTCTTGCTCCGCGTAAAGGCGGAGGAACTGGTCATGCTGGGGATCGAGTGGCTGTGGCATATCAAGGTGGCTACTGGAATGTCACGGACACTGGCCTTATTTGCCGAAAAAGTTTCAGTGAAAGTGCCAAGCCAATGAGCCGAGACGCGGCGAGGCCCTGCTGCAATCCTTGCGCGGAACCACGGCCTTCAGACATCCCGACGTCCTCCGAGTTACTGCTTCCCCGCCAGTCGCTTCAGCCACGCTACAATAAAAAGACAGGGTAGTGCTTGTTCGCGATGAGCTGGACGCTTCCGTCTCGGTCGGAAGTCGATACGTTTCGCCTTTCTTGGCCGAGCGCCACCGGCAGACCTCACGGTCATTCCAGCCCGCGCCCGTCACCGCATCAGTACAGCGAGAAAAATTTTCACGATCAGTTTGCCTTGGTGATCGGCTTTACCGTGAGCTTAGCCGGATCAACGACGACATGCTTCACCAACTTCCGCTTCCAGGTGTAGGTCGCGTGGACGAGTCCGTCGCTGGTCTGGATCATCGCTGGATAGCTGAACTCCATCTTCGGCTCGTCCTCGAGCACGAGCGTGGCGCTCCACGTTTTGCCGTCGTTGCTGATGGCGATGTTCAGCGGGCTGCGGCCGCGCTCCGTGTGATTGTAAATGAGGAGGTGGCGTCCGTCCTTGAGCGTGACAGCGTCGGTGCCGGAGTTTGGATTTGGCAGATCTAGCAAACTCATCGCGCCCCAAGTCTCGCCGTTGTTATCGGACATGACGCTGAAGAGCTTCTTCTGCCTGCTGCGGCCCAGCGCCATCAGTTTGTCGCCGCCGAGGAACAAGATGCTCGGCTGGATGGCATCAATCGCCGGATCGCCGGACGAAGCTGGTCGCGTGGTGGTCCAGTTGTCGGCCGCGAGTTTTGACATCTCGAAATGAACACGCCATGCGCTTGGCTTGGTGTCCGTCTCCGTGCTTGAGGGGCAAAGGATCGTGCCATCGGCGAGCTGCACGGGTTTGTTTTTCACGGGGCCGATGATGCCGTCTGGCAACTTCTTTGCTTCGCTCCACGTCACGCCGTTGTCGGCGCTGGTCTTCAACATGCCCCACCAGGTGCTCGGCGACGGGCCGACTTTGTAGAACAAAAGTAGTCCAGGCACTCCGTGACTGGAGCCCGCAACCGGGTCACGGAGTGATCCGGCTACTTTCGGCTGAAACAAAACTGGATTCCAACACGGATGCGGCGCGCCCTCCGCTACTTTCACCGGCGCGGTCCACTTTCCATCGACACTGCGCGCCGACCAGATGCAAACATCCGCCTTCCCCTCCGCCGTGCCCGCGAACCACGCGGCGACGAGTGATTTGTCCGCGGCTTCGACGATGGTCGTCGCGTGACAGCTCGGCACGGGATTGGGATCAAAAATGAATTCGGTTTTCACGATGGCGGGGTCGGATGCGAGTGCCCTGAAGAATGGAAAGATGAAAAAAATAAGGCGGGTGAGTTTCATGGAGGTGTCGGGTGATTACTTGCTCTTCGCGGTGTTCTTCAAGAAATAAAACCGCCCGTCCTCCGCGCCGAGCAGGAGGTCGCGCACGCCGTCGCCATCGAAGTCCACTGTGGTGGGCGAGGTATCGTGACCCGCGAGATTCGTGTCGCTGAGATTGCCCAAGTTCTTGAATAGCCATTTACCATCGCTTCGTTCGACTTGCTGCCACAGCTCAGCGTTCTGGCTGTTGATGAGGATGTCTAGTTTGCCGTCGCCATTCCAATCGGTGAGCGTGAGTTTCCGACGGCCGGACTTTCCGGCGATGCCCGTGTTCATTTGCAGGAGCTTGGCGGAGTCGTCGCAAAGCACGCGTTGCGGCGGACTGAGTTTTTCGTCGGCGGTGCGTTTGAAAAAGGAGAGGTAGCCTTCGTGATCGAGCATGACGAGATCGAGGTGTCCATCGTGGTCAAAGTCCACGATCACCGGTGTGGTGCGCCATTGCGTGAGCAGTGCTTTGCCTTCGGGTCGCATCCAACCCCAGGCGAGCGGGGGCTGCGGTCCGTTCCACTCGACCTCGATGGGCTGCGCGGCGGCGAGTTTCGGCCCGGCGCGTGTGCCGGTGTTGCGATACCAATGCACTTTGCCCCAGATGCTATTGCACACGATGTCGGGCAGACCGTCGGCGTCCCAATCGGCGACGTTGATGGTCGTGTAGCCCCACTTGCATTCGGCGGGGCCTTGGATGCTGCCGTTCGGGCCGGCCATGATGCGGATGATCTTGCCACCGGCTTCGAGCTGCTTTGGCGCGGCCCACTTTGGCCTGGCGACCTTGGGGCCGCTGAGGTTCTCGAAGAAGGTGATGTAACCCGCGCTGCTGCCGCTGATGATGTCGTCATCGCCATCGCCATCCCAATCAAATCCGCAGGGCGAGCAGAGCGCGCCGCATTTCACGTCCTCGGCTTCCTGCTGAAAATAGACGGGCGGCAGAAAGGAGGGCGTGCCTTCAATGATCTTGCCCGTGTTCTCGATGAGGGCGACGCGGCCATCTTCATCGCCGCAGATGAGGTCCGTGTCGCCATCGCCATCCCAGTCAATGGATGTGGGCGTGATCATCTGCAGGTCCATGTGGATGAACTTGCCCTCGTGCTTCAAGCGTTTGCCCAGCGAGAATTTATACTTCTCCTTCGTGCCGGTGTTCTGGTAGTGGGTGAATCCGTCGATGAACTCGCCGCAGATGAGATCGAGATCGCCATCGTGATCGTAGTCGGCAATGCAGGGCGACGGCTCGCCGAAACCGTCGATCTGCGTGCCGGCGGCGCTGAGCAGCTTGGGCTTCTCGAAATCCTTGCCGTTGCCTTTTGCGAAGTAAACGAAGCCGCGCAGCAGGTCGCTGGTCCAGTGGCCGTTGTCGTCGTAGGCGTTGTCCCAGCCGTAGTTGGTCCAGTCTTCCACGCCGATGACGAGGTCTTGCGCTCCATCACCATCAAGGTCGGCGAAGTGCCATTCGTTGGCGCGGACTTTGTTTGGATGAATGTTCGCAGGCAGCGGCAGCGCGGTTCTGTTTTCGAAGCCGGTCTTCAAGAAATCGGGATGCGTGTGGCCGGGCGTGGTGACGACTGGTTTTCCATCGACGTAGCTGATGCGCGCGTTCGTCGCGCCTTTGCTGATGCGCTTGCCGGGTTTGAAGACGGGGAGCTTTGTATTTTTGCCGTCACCCGGATTCTCGAAGAACCAAGCACCGTTGTAGGGTTTGTCGGGACAGCTCACAACGAGATCGAGATCACCGTCGCCATCGAAGTCGAGCGGCAGCGGCCAGGCCCAGAGGCCGACGCCGAGATCGGTGGTGAGGCCGGGGTGATTGTAGGGGAGTCGGTCGAGGGCGCGGACTGGAAGGACAAAAAGGATGGAAAGGACAAAAGGGACGAGCTTCATGGTGCGAGGAGAGTGGTGATTTCTGATTGAAGAGTACTGAGCGCTTCGGCGATTCGGCGGCGTTCTTCGTCGCGGAAGCGGTGGAATGGCTCGGCCATAAAATCGTTGCAGATGCCGAGGTGGGAGAGCGCGCATTTGAGGCCCTTGATGATGGCGGAGGAGTGGCGGCCCACTTGATAAAGCGTGGTGGAGACGCGCATGACTTGCGCGTGGAGTGCGCGAGCGCGCGGGATGTCGTTGGCGCGCGCGGAGTTGAAGAGCGCGACGTAGAGCTGCGGGAAAACATTCGCACCGCCGTTCACGCCGCCGTGACCTCCGGCGAGGACGGCATCGAGCAGCAGCTCCTCGGGCCCCATGAGCACCGCCCAGTCAGGGCGGTCCTCGAGCAGACGGCAGAGGCGATGGAAGTACACCATATTGCCTGAGCTATCCTTGATGCCGGCGATGCGCGGCTCATTGAGCAGCGCGCGCACGGTGTCGATCTCGAAGCTGACCTTTGTGAGCGTGGGCATGTTGTAGAGATAGAACGGAAGCGGCAGCTCGGGCAGCAGGTGGCGCGTGTACTCGAGCAGCTCCGGCTGCCCTTCCGGCAGATAGTAGGGCGGCGCGGCGACGAGCGCGTCGGCACCGGCGTCGGCGGCGTGTTTGGCGATGTTCACCGACTCGATGAATGCGGTGTCGGTGATGCCGACGAAAATTGGCAGCCGCTTTCTCGTGATGCGGCAGGTTTCGGTGATCAGCTCGCGTCGCAAGCGGTAGCTGAGGCTCGGCCCCTCGCCTGTGGTGCCGATGATGAAGAGGCCGTGGACTCCCCCAGTGATGAGGTGCTCAATGAGCTTCTCCAAGCCGGCGACATCGAGCGTGTCGCGATCTTTGAGCGGCGTGACGAGTGGGGGTACGATTCCGGTGATGGGGCTGGTGGTCATGGTGTGTTGAAAGTGGGGCAAGCTTCCAGCTTGCCAGGGAGAGCCACCTGGAAGGTTGCTCCACTTTAAGAAAGTCTGACATCGCCGCATAGATGCGTATCGATGCCCAGAGCCCTCATGGCGGCGGCTTTGATTCTCGCGGCGCGGTGCGCTTGTTTTTCGTTCGGAGCATACACCACCTGGATGTGGTTGCTCTTGTGTCGCGCCATCATCTGGTCGCGTGAGACGCCGCGCATCACGGCGTGCATGATGGGCCACTGCGGGGTGGTTTCCCTCCAGCGGCGGTTGGTTTCTTCGTCAGGGAGTTTCACGACTTCGGCGATGCCGATGTCGCAGTGCAGCTTGCCATCCATGACGAAGACGCGGCTCCAGACGATGTGGCCGGGTTTGCTGATGCCCTTGAGCGTGCCACCGCCGAGACGGAAGTACATCGGCGGCTGGCGCTCGCTCGACGCGCCTTTCCAGCCACCGATGAAATGGGCGGGCGGCGCGGCACCGCTGATGAGGAGTACCCAGACATAAGCGCCCTTGTATGAGGCACCCCACCTCAGGTCGTGCAGTGTGTTCTCAGGGGAAAATCCCAGCTCGCGCCACAGGCGATAGGTCACGAGTCCGTCCAGCCCGGCGCATTCATCGACTTCGTTGAAGTGTGGCAACGCCTCGCCTTCAAAGAGGATTCGTTTGCCGTCGGCGCTGCGCACAGGCGGACGATCCACGTTGTTGAGCATGCCTTCGACGAGATCACTGGCGGGCGTGAGGTCTTTGAGACCCTGCTGGTATTGGATGCCGATGGCATCGCAGCCGAACTCATCGGCCAGCCTCAAGGCGGCGATGTACATTTTGCATTGTAGCAGGAGTTGCGCCTCGGTGAGATCGGTGGCCTCGTCTTCTCCGAGGGCAAAATGCAGGCCTTTCTTTTTCAGCCAGGCATACACAGCGGCGGCATCGGCATCGCCCACGCGCTGCATGGCGGCATAGAGAGTGGACTGGCTGAGGCGTTCTTTGAAGACGCCCGTGGGATGCAACAGGTGGTCGGGCACGATCGAATTGAACATGCCCATGCAGCCTTCATCGAAGACGCCGATGATGGCTTTGTTGCGCTGGAAGCGTTGCGCGAAGTCACGGCCGATGCGCGCGTCGTCGTCGGGGAGTTTGAGCAAAGACAAATCACGGACGTGGCTTTGGTCGTGGGTGACAGAGCCGGTTTGCAACCATTCGCGCAGACCACGTTTGAAAAATCCATCGGTGAAGTCTTCGCTCCAGAGTGAGGAGTAACGTACGCCCGCCTTGGTTAGCGACGCGTTCAAGTTGAGAAGCCCGACAAGGCCGGGCCACTGGCCGCTCCAGTTCGCCACGGTCAAAATGGGGCCGCGATGCGTTGTCAGGCCTGCGAGGACGTGGTGGGAGTATTGCCACACAGCCTCTGCGACGATCAACGGCGCGTCGGGGTCGATGCCGCGAAACAGGTCGATGCCCATTTTCTGCGAGTCGATGAAGCCATGCTTCCTGGTCTTGTCGAAGGCGTGCGCGCGCTTCACCGAGAAGCCTTCAAACTTGAGCGCGGCACCGAGCGCGGACTCCATCGCCGCCTGGGCGGGCCAGCAGGTTTGGTTTGCAGCGAGGCGGAGATCGCCGCTGGCGATGAGATGGATGACGCTTTGGGTCGGGGACATGGTTGGGCGACATCGTGACAAATGACGGAAAAGAAAACAAACAGCTTCGATTGCGCATCCTTGGCGGCTGCATGACGATTCCTGACCTTCGCGGACGAACGCGCTGGCTGCTCAAATGCTGAACATTTAAATGTCTGCGACCGAACAAGCTGAGTATTTCTCGAAGCAAGTGGTGCGCACGCGGCGGTTTTTCCTGCCCGATTGGGCGGAGCGCAAACGCGCGGATGGCTTTTGCCTCGTGGGAGGCGGTTGCGAATGGTGCGCCGCGGATTTCGTGGTGGAGCGGAAGCGCTTTCCTTTCCTGGCGTTCGAGTTTGTCGCGCGTGGAAAAGGCCGGGTCACCTTCGACGGCAAGAGTCATCTGCTGGGCGCGGGCCATGCGTTCTTCTTTGACCCGGCGACACCGCAGCAGATCCGCTCCGACGCGGATGATCCCATGGTGAAGTACTTCTTCAATTTCACCGGCAAACGAGCGGCGGGCCTGCTGCAAGAGCTGGGCCTGAATCCTGGAACCGTGATCCGCCTTCTGGACGGAGGCCGGGTGGTGGCGCTGCTCGAGGAGGTGATCGACCACGCGCTGCGCGGCAGCGAATGGGGCCTGCGCTCAGCGACAGCGGCGCTGCAGCACGCGCTGGTTCTCTGCGCGGACGGAAGGCAGCCGGCCACGACCAGCCTTGACCCCGCGTATGCGAGCTATCTTCGCTGTCGTGGCCATCTGTTGAGAAACTATCCCGCGCTCAGCAGCATCGAACAGGCCGCGCGACACTGCCATGTGTCGGCCGCCTATTTCACCCGGCTCTTTCGGCGCTACGACCACGAGACTCCTCTGACGTGCCTGACACGCCTGAAGCTTTCCCAGGCCGTCATCCTTCTCCGGCAGCCAGGAGCGCAGGTGAAATCCGTCGCGAACGAAGTGGGCTACAAATCGGCCGCGCACTTTTCGCGCGCGTTCAAGGCGTGGCACAAGCAGACGCCGCAGTCAGTCACGCAACTTTAAACCTCCGCATGGACCCCCGATTCTCTCTCCACCCCATCGCAACGCTGCGCACTGTGTTTGCGGAGAAGTTCGGCGTGCCTCGACAAAGCGGCATGGTGAACGAGGCGATGGGGCGGGTGGAGTTCCTACCGGAGTTTAGCCGCGCGGATTTCGTGCGCGGGCTCGACTCGTTTTCACACATCTGGTTGGTGACGGTGTTTCATGAGTCTACGGCGTGGGATGGAAAAGCGACGGTGCGACCGCCGCGCCTGGGAGGAAACGAGCGGCTCGGTGTCTTCGCCACGCGGAGCCCGAACCGGCCCAATCCTATCGGCCTCAGTCTCGTGAGCATTGTCTCGATCGAGACAGAACCCAGGCTGGTGATCCACGTGGCCGGTGTTGATGCGGTGGATGGAACTCCGGTGCTCGACATCAAACCGTATCTGCCGTGGTGTGAGAGCCAGCCGGACGCTCATGCCGGGTGGGCGGGCGCGGCGCCCCGCGAGCGCGACGAAAGCGATGTGATCCTGAGCGACGCGATCAACGAATTGCTCGGTGCTGACGCGGCTGTGGTGCGGCACCTTTTGCGCCTTGATCCACAGCCTGCTTACCATGACGGCGGTGAGCGATCTTATGGAATGACCGTCGCCGGCTGGAACGTGCGGTGGCGCGTTGATGGTGAAAAAGTCATCGTGACCGAGGCGACGCGCATCGCGGCCGGGTAGCTTTTGTCTGCATCATTGGCGCGACAGGATTCAGCGGAATGGGATCCGCACGTCTCCGCGCGGAGACCTCGATCAGAAACCCGGAAACGCATTCTCGCGCAGTGGCACGACTTTCTTGTCGAGCAGATGCGAGGCATGGATGCGGCGGACAGTCCCACTCCGCGCGCGCATGAGGATTGAGTTTGTCTCGACGCGATGGCCGATGAGTTTCACGCCGGGGAGCAGCGCGCTGTCGCTGATGCCTGTGGCGCAAAAGAGGGCGCTCTCCCCGATGACGAGTTCGTCCGAACGAAAAACGCGTCTGGTCTCGGCAATGCCGATCTCGCGCTCGACATCCTCCCGATGCGCGTCGTCGTGGAACCACATGCGCAACTGCATGTCTCCGCCCAGACACTTCAGCGCGGCTGCGGCGAGCACTCCTTCCGGAGAGCCACCCATGCCGACGTACAGATCGACGCCGCTCTCGGGGAGAGAAGGAGCGACAGCAGCGGTGATGTCGCCATCGGAGATCATGCGCAGCGCGGCGCCGGTCGCGCGGACCTCGGCGACGATGCCGGCGTGGCGCGGGCGGTCCATCGTCATCACCACCACATCGCGCGGATGTTTGTCGAGCGCCGTGGCCACAAAATCAATCACTTCGGCAAGCGACATGTCGAGGAAGCACCGGTCTCCCCTGCCCTCCAGAGCGCGCTTCACCGCCGGGCCGTACGCGACCTTGTGCGAGTAAAAGCTGGGGATGGCCTGCATCGCGGAAGGCGCGCCTTCCGGCACTTGTGCGGCGGCGATGACGGCGATGCTGTTTGGCAAACCTTTCGCGATGTTTGACGTGCCGTCGATGGGGTCCAACGCGATGTCGAAGCGCGGACCGTGCGGCCGCCAGGTGCCGAGCTGCTCGCCGACGAAGATGCCGGGCGCGTTGTCCTTGATGCCCTCACCGATGACCACCTGTCCGCGAATGTCCAGGATGTCGAAGACGCCGTAAATCGCCCGGCACGCTGCGGCATCGGCCTTCTCCTTCTCGCCACGGCCGAGCCAATGAATGGCCTGGAGCGCAGCGTTCTCCGTCGCGCGCACGAACTCAAATTCCAGGACGCGCTCAAGATCGTGCGTGCTGCGGAGGGGCGGGAGGTCGGAGGCGTTCATCGGAAGGGGTGAGGTTTATTTCAGCGATGGGCGCGATGTCCGCAAGCGGTAGTCGGCCCGCCCATGTAGGTGAGGGTAGATCGTGCCAGCGTGCGCCGCTCCACGATCCGCTGAATCAAATGGCGTACTTTTCCACAATCCAGTTCGGGATCGTCGCGGCGCGTCCGTTCTCCAACTGAGTCATCGTGAAGAGCACCCAGCCAGCGGCGGCCGGCTTCGCTGTCTCCTTCTTGCGGATCTCGAAGCGGATCTCGACATCGGTGCCCTGCATGATCTCGACCCAGGTGGTGACGGTGAATTTTTCGGAGAGGCCCAGCGGCCGCTTGTATTCGATGTGAGATGTCTTCACCACCCAGCCGAGGCCGAGAGCGAGGAACTCCTCCATCGCCATGCCGTAGCAGCGCTCCATTTGGTCGAAGCGCGCGGTGAGCACATAGTCGAGATATTTGCTGCTGTGGACGTGGCGGAAAAAATCGAGTTCATCCTGGCGGACCTGCATCTCGGTTTCGAACTTGGTGCGTTTGAATAACATGGTCGGAGCCGGGGAATCGACGCGATGCGAGGAATTGTTCAAGGAAAATTCCATCGTGCGCGACCATGAGCGAAAGCGAAAAGGCCGGCTCTTTCGAGCCGGCCTTGCGATGGTCTTGGATG
Organism: Verrucomicrobiaceae bacterium; assembly: GCA_031411695.1. Taxonomy (GTDB): domain Bacteria; phylum Verrucomicrobiota; class Verrucomicrobiia; order Verrucomicrobiales; family Verrucomicrobiaceae; genus JAIBCL01. The sequence goes on along the minus strand of JANOBO010000227.1, from coordinate 17,195 downwards.
TGTCGGGTCAGGTTAAAAAGGCTACACAGTCTGGCGGTTCATGACGAGGCCGCGGCTCACGTCATGGCCCATCAGGGGGCGCATCAAGTTCAGCGCCGCCTGCACTTGTGCCTTTGAGCTGACCGCTTGGTCATGCACAAAGAGCACGTCGGTGGCGAGCGGGATGAGCGGCGCCACATCAGCGAAGCTCTTCAGCAGCGGCGCGGTGTCGAGGATGATCCAGTCAATGCCTGCCTGACGTGCGCGCTCGATCCAAAAACGATAGCCGTCGATCAGATCGGAAACCTGGGTGGAAGGCAGCCCGGCAGCCGGGAGCACGAAGAGATTCGTGCTGCCGTAGCGAAGCGCCTCCACGTCATCTGCGGCGGCGGCGTCTGAGCGCACATTCGGAAACCAAACCTGCGCGCTGGGCGAGGTGGGATTGCACTCGATCAGAAACGCCTTGCGCCCCTGGCTGGTGAACGTCGCGGCGAGTGCCGAAGAGACGAGGCTCTTTCCTTCGCGCTCCTCCGAACTGGTCACCATGACGATGCCCGGCCCGCTGCGCATCCAGCGGTTTTTCTCCAACGATGCGGCGACCTGCCTGAGCGCCGTGCCGGCACCGTGGGCGCCGGTGCGCATCATGGCGATGAGCAACGATGCTGGCGTCGGTGCCTGCACGTCAGGTAGCACGGCCACGACGGATTCTTCAGTCTGGATGACCGATGCGGTGCCGGTGTGGGTGATGGGCAGGATGGCCTGCTCTTCGTATTCGTCTTCCACGGGTGCAGGGGGATGCGCAACGACTTTTGGCGCAACGGATTTCTCCTCAGGTTGCCCTCGCAGCGCAGGAACGAGGTGATCCTCCGTCAGTCCCCAGCCCACCGGGACGCCGAGGAAAACGAGAGCGAACACCATCATCGACGCGACACCGGCGAGGGCGATGCTGGGCGACGACGGGACCGGAGGTGGCACGGCGATGTCTGCGATACGAAGCATGCCGTTCTCCTTGAACTCACCGGTCAGCTCCGCCTGATTCATGCGCAGCATGATTTTTTGATACAGGTCGCGATCCATGGCCACCTGGTCACGCAGCAAATTTTGCTGGGCGGTCTTGCCGCTGAATGAGAAGACCTTTGTGCGCGCCTCCTCGAGCTGTTTCTGAAAGTCTGCCACCTGGCGCTCGCCATTGTCGGCCTCCGCGGTGAGCATGGCGACGACATCGGACATGTTGTGTTTCAAAGTGTTTTGGAGATTCTCGATGGCCTCGTTCAGCGCGCGCATCTTTGGATGGCGGGGGCCGCAGTCTGCCGTCAGCGGAGCGCGCTCGGCCAGCTTCAGGTCGAGCTGCTTGCGGATGGCGGAGACGTCGGAGTTCTCCGCCACGGCCTTCATTTCGAGCAGGTCGCGCCCGCTGGCCTGGGCGTTCTTGATTGTTTCCAGATCGTGCTTCGTCCGCGTCAGTTTGACTTCGGAGTCCGACAGCGCCGTCATCAGCAGCCGTACCTTCTCGCCGTACATGTCCTTCACCTCGCTGTCCTGCATCAGATTGTCCGCCTGCCGGTTCGAGGCGAGCAGCTTTTCGCTTTCCGAAAGGCGCTTTTGCAGTTCCGCGCTCTTCTGTTCGAGGTAGTGCGAGGCAGTGCGCGTCACTCCGAGCTCCTGCTCGGACACATAGTGGATGTATGACTCCACATAGTGATTCGCGAACACCGCCGCCATCTTGGGATCTGTGTGGCGCACCTGCACGCGCAAGACGTGCGAGTCCTTCAGCGGATCGACGCGGACCGCCTTGTCCAGCTTGCCGCAAAATAAATCCTTGGCGGTGGCCGGCTTCAGGGGCGGGGCCATCCCCACGCGCTCACGCAACGCCCGTGACCAGGATTTCACGCCGTTCACCGCGAGGTCTTCGGCGATGAAGGCCATCCGATCTTTCTCAGGCAGTTGCTCCCAGAGGTAATCCAAGTAGCTGCGAGCCTTCAGTTCCGAGCGGTGGTTGTTGATCAGCATGGGCGCGCTTAGTTCAGTCACCTGATTCTGCGCCATCTCGGGAAAGCTGAAGACGTTGGTGTCTTGGATGCGCAAGAGCAGCCGCCCCTCGGCCTCATAGATCTTCTTCCCGAAACCCAGGGCCGCGAAAGCGAGCGCGGCCAGCGGCAGGGCGATCAGCGCAGCCTCCTTCCACCGCCTGCGAAAATAGCGCACGATGTCAGACACACTGATGACTGCCACATCGCTCGCTGTCGGCGCGCTGATGGTGACAGGCTCAGGCTGCGGCACACGGACAAGCGCCATTTTCGAGACGCGGCGAGCGGCAGGCCGCGCAAGCTGCGATGCGGAGACCGTCGTGATACCGAGGGATGAGGATGCGGGCATTTCGTTCATGAAGGTGGCCGATTGTTTGGGTTCGAGGGCGGCGCTGGATCGGATCTTATTCATCGGAGGATCGGAATGAAGTGAGGGGGAACGGAGTGAATCAATTGGTTCTAGTTTCTCCAGCCAATCCGCTCATTGTTGATAGAATACTCAATAATGAATCTCAAGGCAAGGCTTTTCTATGACTTTTCTATTCAACCCGATAATTTAGCTTCGATGTCCAAACTTTCACCTTTAAAGTCGGCGTCATGCGAAATGCCGACTGCCTCCACTGACCAGTGCCTCGCGGGCACGCCGACCCGAAGTTTCTACAGGCGAGCGGAGATCTGATATTCGGCTACCAGAGCTCCAAAGCACGCCTCCTGACTGAAGCGGCTTTCTGCCATTTTCCGATGGTTCGAAGCCCTTGGGATCCGGAGATCGGCGGCCCATGACCGGATTGCTTCAGCCAGTGACGCCGCATCCTCTTTCGGGGAGGACCAGCAATGGCTGAGGCCCATGTCGATGAAGTCCTGATTGCCTGGGGCTTCACTGAGGATCACCGGCAGATCGCAAGCCAGCGCCTCCAGCACGGCAAAGGACAGACCCTCATATCGCGAGCACAGCACCATCCCGTCGATGGCGCGGTAAAACGAAAGCGGCTCGCTCAGATACGTGCGACGGATGATCCTGCTGGTGATGCCGAGTTCAGCCGCCAATCGTGCGCACGCCTCGGACAGTTCGCCGTCACCGAGATGATATAGCCACAGTGATGGCAGTTTTTTCATCGCGATGGCGAGGCTCTGGTAGAGGGTGATCGGGTCCTTTTGAAACGCCAGACGGCCCACGGACCCGAGCAGCACGGCATCATCTGGCACGCCGAGTTCCCGCCGCAGACGCTGCTTCACCTCAGGTGCCGCCGGCACAAAGCTGTGCGTGTCCACCGGATTCGGGATCAGCCTCAGGCGTGAGGGAGGAAGACGCAGTGCCGTGCTCGCGAATGCCATCTCGCCCTCAGAAAGCGTGACCGACGTGCCGATGCGGCCCAGGACGGTCTCAACGAAATTGAACACGCGCGCCTTCGCACCCGCCCCGCCCGCCATCCCAAAGTAAGCGTGCGCGGTGTAGAACAGCGGGGTCCGCACGCCCAAGAACGCCAACGCCCGAACCAGCGCGCCGGCCTTGGAGCTGTGACCATGGATCACGTCCGGCCTGACCGCGCGCACCATCTTGTGTAGATCCACCAAAGCAGGCAGATCACGCGGGCCCGGTGCGTTTCCCACGGCGAGATTTAACACCGACCCGCTTGCGGCCCCCACATCCGCCACCAGTTTCCGCAAGCGGTCAGATCCGCGCACGTCCGAGTACGCGAGATGTACCTCGTGGCGACGCGCCAACAGATAATGCGCCAGCGCCTCCACATGCCGGAAGACACCGTCCACTCCCGGCTCTGAAACCAAAAGAACGCGCATGGGGAAACTTAAGCCGGACGCCGGTCATTCGGCAACTGATCATGCCGTCGCCGCGAGCCTTGTCTTCTCGCGTTCAAGGCTTCACTGGGGTGGCAGCTCCCCTCGCGCGCTTTGCCTCATCGACTTGCTGGCGCCGCGCCTCAGCATGTTGGCGCCGCGCGGTGGCCTCCTTCTCCAACTGAGCGGCCTTCTCGGCGTTCGCTTTCGACATCAGCGGAAAAGAGTCGGTACGGAATGGCGTCAGCGGCAGTCCTTCCTTCGAGTAAACATTGCACACCGGATTGTCCGCCCACGCATAGCGGACCGCGAGCGGCTTTGTCACACCCTTCGCGCTGACTTCGATCTTGTCGTCGCCCACTAGGCGCGCATCTGCCCAGACCCACTTTTTGTCCTCGCCACAGATGGCAAAACCACGCGCCTCCCCCACATCCACCGTGCGCAGGGTCGAACCGAAACAATCCACATTCACCACCGCCTTGCCGCCCTGCACCTCCATGCTTTTCAGCTCAGGGCTGCGATACGGCAGCTTCATGCCGTAGTCCTTCGCCAGCGCCCAGCGCACGAGGCGCTCCGCGACATCTCGCTTGTTCTTTGGATGGATGTCCTTCGCCTCGCCGAGATCGGTGATGACCGCCTGCCCCGTGTTCTTCAGCAGCGCCATCGTCTTCGTCTGCGCCTCACGCAGCTCCGCCCAATCGCTATCGCCCGGCGCCGTCTGCTCCGGCTTGTAGTCCGCGAGCTGCACCCAATAAAAAGGAAAGTCGCCTTGCTTCCACTCATCGCGCCAATGCTGGATCATCATCGGAAACAGGTCCGCATATTCAAAGGCGCGGCCCGCATTGCTCTCACCCTGATACCAGATCACGCCCTTGATGCCGTAGCCGATCGTCGGATGCAAAACGCCCGCGTAAAGATTCCCCGGCCGATGCTGCCCGGCCATCTCGTCGCGCGGCGCGCGCGGTGGCGGCGGGATTGGCTGTTTGGTCTTCGCCGCATCCTTCCGCGCGGCCAGCCACGCCGCTGTCCGCGCCTTGTGATCCGCCAATACTTTTGCGAATTTTTCCGGAGAGTAGTCCGCCTCAGCCTTCATCCACTTGGCCATCAACTCGGAGAACCGCTTGTCCTTCTCCAGCACATCGCGCCGCACCCACGCCTCCGCCGAGCTTCCGCCCCATGCGTTGTCGATCAAGCCCACCGGCACATCGAGCGCCTCGTGAAGCAGGCGGCCGAAGAAAAAGCCCACCGCTGTGAAAGCTCCCACATTCTTCGGCGAGCACGGCTCCCATCGCCCTTGGAAGTCATCTTGGATCTCCTGCGTGCCCACCTGCGGCACCGAGATCAACCGGATGTTCGGATGCTTTGCCATCGCCATTTCCAAATCCGCGTCCAGCGACTTGCCCACCGTGTAGCCCATGTTCGACTGGCCAGAGCACACCCACACCTCGCCCACCAATATGTTCTTCACCTCCCGCATCGTCGTTCCCTCGACCGTCATCGCCGCGGGTTTCGCACTCGCAGGCACGGGGTCCAGCTTCACGCTCCACCTGCCCTTTTCATCCGCCGTGCCTGTCACCGTCTGCGCGCCGAACTTCACCGTCACCACCGTCCCCGGCGCATCCCATCCCCAGATCGGATTCGTCTGCTTCTGCTGCAGCACCATGTTGTCGCCGATGATGGCAGGGAGTTTCAGCTCAGCGCGCGATGTGGCCGTCAAAACCAGCGTGAGGGCGAGAAGGAGTGAGGGGGTTTTCATGGTTATAATTCGGCCCGAGAAAACGCCGTCCGCACGGTGATGCTTGCGCGACATGTCACAGGCCGCCACCGCCGCCGCGAAACCGCTCCGGCACGAAGATAATCTCGTGAGCCGATGTCGCACCGAGAGAGGATCAAATCCGGAGTGGCAGAACGCTCGACACCGACGCTCGGCATCCGATTGAGTGCCTCGACCCAGAGGAGGCTGGAGGGTCAACGCCTGCCTGATTTCCTCTCGCAATCGCCGCGATTAAAACTCGTAGCCCCCCGCAGCACCGGTCCCATCATTCCTTCTCGCCACGCCGTCGAGATCGAACGGCAGCGTGGCAAGCCCCGCCGGCACGCGGTTCCTCGCATCCGACGCAGCGCCGATGCGGTAATTTCCGCCGCCGGTGTTCGCGCCCGTGAGACTGAGATCACTGAGATATCCTGCGGTGCCGGCGACCTTGACGCTGCGGCCCAGATACATGCCGTTCCACGATGTCGGTCCAGTGTAGGGCGCCACGGGTCCGTTGGCAGCGGGGTTTTGATGCACATTACCCGCCTGCCCCACGCCGTGATGCGGCTCCCAGTTCCCGATGCGCGCGCCGTTCGGCCCTTCCCCCGGCTTGTCAAAGGTGTCGGTCTTGCAGTTGTATTGGTTGAGGATGGAGAAGGCAAATGTGCCGTTCTTCGGCACAGCCACAGTGCCCACGTCATTGTACAGATAGTTGGTTCGCGCGCCGACGACCGACAGGTGCTGCACGACCACATTGTCCATCGCCATCACGCCGCCATCAGCGGCCACGCTGAAACACGGCGACGAGGTGTTCGTGATCAACTCAAACACATTCTGGACGATGGCCAGCCCGCCGCCGGTGACGATGGGCTGCTTGAATCCGAACGTGTGCGTCGTCACCGAACCGTGCGCGGAATTGAAGGCGAGGATGCCGCCCTTCGGTGCCACCACCCGCGTGGTGCCGGGGCCAGTGCCGGCCGTCGTCGCTGGATCGGTGAAGTAGAAACCTTTGCTCAAGATGTTACCCACACTCGTCCACGTCGGCGTCGCCAGCCCGCCAGTCGCGACCTGCGTCGTGTAGCTTAGCGTGCATCCGGCCAGCAGCGGCGTGTGCTCGCGATTCGCACCAAACGTCGCGTTGAGCGATCTGCCGAGGTCCTTCATCTCGCAGCCGATGAAGTGCCGCAGGCCCACACGATAGATGATCGGTGCATTCCCCGGGCCGCTCGTGCCGTGAATCCGCAGCCCTTCGTATGCGCCGTACAGCACGGGCGGTCCGTCCACCGCCCCATCGTCCACCGCATCCAGAACGGTGTGTGACGCTGCATTTGGCGTGAACGCGAGGTTTCTGAATTTCACCCAGTTACCCGGATTCTTCCGTGTGCCCGGCTCCAACGTGACGGAGGCCACGCCCTCGCCTGGCGCAGCCTCGATGGTGAACCACGTCCTGCCCGCGCCGAGCGCATTGAGGCTCGTGGCGCCAAAGCCAGCGTAGGACCCCGCAGTCAGCCGCACCACGCCGCCGCCCAGATCGTTGTGCGCGTGGACCGCATTGTTCCTCGCTTTCACCGCGACGGCTGCGGCGTAAATGGTGAGGAACGGATTCGCCGCCGACGTCGCAGCCACACCAGACGCCACGCCCGTCGCATCACTGCCGGTCGGGCTCACATACGCGTATGCCGTGCCGTAGGCACCCGTCTTGTCATTGAGGAAGATGTGGTTCGCAAACCCGGACGGCACCGTGGCCGGCGCGCCATCTGCGGAAGGATCGCTGTCGAGCACAGCCGCGCCATTGCCGACAAAAGGATGCACCTTCGTGCGCACCGTGACGTGATCTCCCTGCGTCAGCGTCGCCAGCGGGATGCTGCCGCGATACACCGCTATCGGATTGCCCGTCGTCACGCGCGTGCTTTGCACCATCGCGGATGTTTTCACCGACACTGTGTTCGCGTGCTCATCCGTCGCGATGAATTCCACGCAGGCCACCTGCCGCCCGTTCCGCGCAAAGCGGTGAAATGCGAGCAGCTCGATTTCGTGATGCGTCGCGCCGCTCACTGCGCGCTCGCGGGGGAAGGCCAGCCAGTTTGCGATTGCCTTTGGAAACGGGAGCGTGCTCGCATTCGTCGCCGTGCCACCCGTCGCGGTGAGCGTGGCCGAAGGCGATGCGACACTCGCCGACGTGTAGGCTCCGGCAAGGAGCCCGCATTGTGTGATCGTGTCTCCGGCATGAACGCGGTCGGAGAGCGCGATGGTGATCCTCACCCCGCCGCTGATCGTCGTCTCCGTCGCGCTCGTATGATTCGGATGGGGCTGCCGCAACGCCACCGTGCCCACGATCTCGCGCGTCAGGGTCGTCGCCGCGCCCGCATCGTCGAAACCGGGTGATGTCACCGTCATCAGCACTTTCGGCGTCGTGTCCGGCGTCAGCGCATAGGTGCCGCCGGGCGCGAGATTCGCAAAGCTCAGTTCAGCCGTGTAGCCGTCCGCGCGCACCGCCACAGTTGGAAACGCAGCCGTCACCGGGCCGATGCCCGCCGCCAGCACAGCAGTCGATCCCGCGATGTTCATGCCCGTCACGCGCACCGCCAGCGTCGCGCCGAGGTCCGCCGCCGTGGCCTGATACGCCGGGCCCGTCGCCGAAGGGATGTCCGCGCCGTTCCGCGTCCATTGATAAAAGTACACCGGCGTGTCGCTGCCCCCGCTCCACGTCCCGGTCGTGGCTGCCAGCGTCTGCCCCACTTGCGGCGTGCCGGTGATCTGCGGCAGCACGCTGTTTGCCGGCACGGTAGCCGTCACCGTGATCTTCAGCCGGATGAATCGTCGCGCTTCCATGCCGCCGATCGGCTGCGCATCGCGCGTCGTGATTGTCTCGTATGAACCCGCCGTCACATCGCTGACCAGCACCCCGCCACCGCCCCATGTGGACAGGGCCGATGCCAGCTCCACATCATAAGCGATGCCAGGCCGCGGAGGAGAAGGCCGCGTGAAAGTCAGCGACAAAAAATCCGCACCACCGTCAGCCGTCGTCCCTGTGGCGAAACGATCTGAATAACCCCTCTGAGCTGGATCCAGATCGAGAGCGAACTTGAGCAAGTTTGCGATGCCATCCCCAGCCGGAGCCGCCATCAACCCGCCTGCGCCAGAGGCATCGGAAGGAAGACTGTGCGCGGCCAGCCAATGCGCGTAGCTCTCTGCCATCACGGGCCGCGCGCTGGCACCGAAGAGCACGATGATGACAAGGAGCGGATGATGAAAAAATTGGAAGCAATTCATGACAAGACGAGTGCGGACACCCTTTGACAGCGCATCTGTGTGCGATGACAAAAAAAACCAACGCCACGCGCGAGGATTTTCCATCCGCAATGCGACCCCGGCTCGCGTTCGCCCGTTCGTGAGAGGCCACCATCCACTGACGCGATGGCCCGGATCTGCCAGCAGTCCTTGGCCCGTCGTTGCGAGGCACTGCGTCATTGGGAAAAAGGCCTCAGCGCCCTGGCTGTTCTTGTGGCGGCGCGAAAATCCGTGCGCAGCGCTGGGTGATCTCATCCCATGAGAGGACATCCATGTCAGGAAGCGCGGCAAGGCGCTCAGACCTCTGCTGCGTCGCCTCGAACATGACGACGATGTGATCCGCCATGGTGTCGTGCATCTTCCTGAAGCCTGCCTTCGCCGCTACTTCCTTCATCGCGGCATAATTCAAACCGGAGATCACGCGCAATTTTTGGGAGCACTCGCCATCGCGCAGCGCCATGTCGGCGAGCACGTCCTCGGCGTGGCGCTTCACCCAGCGCCGGTTCTCAGCGAGCACGGCGCGCAATGCGGCTTCGCTGCCGGGCTGCCAGCCGTCGGGGAACAAGGCTGCGAGCTTCCCGCGCACCTTCGCACAACGCATGTAATGCGGCTGGATGTCCTCGACGGGTGTGGCGGCGAGGTCGGCGAACAGCACGGGCCAGTTCACACCCAGCTCCGTGATTCCGATCTCGTGAAACGCGATGAGGTCCTGCACCGGTCGGTTCCGCGTGGTGTAGCGGCCATCGAGGAGATCCAGCTCGATGCCGGGCTGCACGCCTTTGATGAGGCTGTCGCTCACCACATGCACGATCCAGCCGAGCGTGTAGGCCAGCGCGCGCTCCTCCGTGCCGATGTCGTCGATGACGGCGGCGAAGTAATCGGGCAGATGATCCCACGGCACGCGCAAGGGCTGGTCTTTCTGCGTCCAGCCAAAGACGAGATGCGCGCGGCCATAGAAGCGCTCATGCACCGCGCGAGCGGAGAGCGGCCCATCAGCCGTCGGGAGCCGGAACTGCCGCACCGCGCCGCCAGTGATCGGGCTGCGCTCCAGCGGCACCGTGCCATAACCGACATCGCGCCCGGTATCGACACACACGGCCTCCGGCATCGTCTGGATGTCACTGCCGAGATAGGCTCCGGCGACATAGCTGGCGAGATGGCGCTGCACCACACCAGTGAGAGGCAGCATTTTTTTCGCAGCGGCTTTCAATCCAAGCACCGCACACAGGCTGTGACCGATGAGGCCGCTCATGGCTTCACACGTTCATGGCTCGTGGTCATCGTCACAGCCTTGCCATCGCTCACCGCGGTGATGTTGCCGTGAAACGCGGTGGCGAACACTTCCGCTCCGAGAGCGCCATACACTTTGATCGCGTTGTCGCCGGGGGATCGGGTGTAGGGCGTGGCCGCGTTTGATGGATAATCGGCAACGCAGGATGCGACGACGAACTTGGGCATGACCATCTTCGGGAAATCAAAGCCGGGATTGAAGCCATGATGGTTCGCGGTCAGCACGGTGGCCTTGACCTTCTCGGGGGGCAGCGTCTTCATGTGTTTCTCAAACGTGCCGCCGTACGAGTCGCCGGGGAAAATGAAGACGTTGTCGCCATGCTGGACGCGCAGCACGATGGAGTTGGAATTGAGCAGACCGTGATCGCTCACCTTGGCGGGATCGCTGCTCGGATCGAGGAAGTCCCTCGGCGGCGAGAGCACCTCCACGCTCAGCTCGGGATCCCAGTCATACTTCCCGCCGCCAAGCGCGACCGCATGCGCGCCGCCTCGTGAGACGGCGAGGCCGCGCAGTCGCGTGTAAGCGAGGGTCTGGCCGCGGCCTTCGTAACCGTGATCGATGAATGCCCGCACCGTCATGTTGCTGAGCAGCCATTCCGCGCCGCCATAGTGATCGCCATGTGGATGACTGATGACGATGGCCTCGATCTCGCCGTGGCCGCGCGCTTTAAGAAATGGCGCGATGGTATCGCGACCCGCGTTGTAGTCCGGCGTGGCGCGCGTGCCCCCGGTGTCGATGAGGATGGCTTTGCCCGAGGGTGTCTCGAGCACTGCTGCGAGTCCATGCACGGGCATCTCGATCCAGGTGACGGTGAACTTGCCGCCTGCGAGAACGAAGACGGGAAACGTGACTGCGATGAAGATGAGGCGAAGCATGCAGCTTGAACGGCTCGATGGCCGCATTGGTATCGACCGGTTGAGCGCCCGACGTTTATTCTCACGTTTATATCCGCGCCCGGCGGACGCCGACTGGGGGACGGCGCTTTCATTTCGATCAAGCGGGCTGGATGGCACGTTTACACTGGTCTGAAACCCCACCCCACTGAGCCAAAGGCCGGATTGCTCGGAGTGAACGCTGGATTTGCTGGGCGTGTTGAGTGGACCGATGCATGAGCATTCTCGGAATGCTTGATGGGCACTGCTTTAGCAACGTGGGGGCTTAAAGTTCAATCCTGATCCCTCTCGCGGTCGGATGCGTGTCGCCATGCATCGGCTCCACTTCGACGGGGTGGCGGAGATGGGGACGGTTGTCGCGGTGGTTCGGCATGGTGTCCTGGGCGAGTGAGAAGAAGCCATTTGCCATTCCTCCGATCCGCCAGATTTCGATCTGCGTCGAGAAACCGAGTCCGCCCAGTCACCACACGAGGGTGAGAACGCCACCACCTTGAATGACGAGTTCGCGGAGCGGAATCGACACGGGACTTGCTGCCGGTCCGACCGCGCTGTGGCGGATCAGATGTCCCACGTGCCGCGTTTAATCCTTGAGTAAACGAAGAGGAAAATCAGCAGGGCCACACCGACCAGCGCCTGCCACGTCCAGGCAGGCCAGCGCCACGGCTCAGCGGTGGCGAAAAAGTGGATGTCGGACGGTTCGGAGACTTTTCCGTCCTTGTCCACCCCCAAGAGTCGGAACTCATAGCGAGTGCTGGGCTGGAGGTTCGAGACGCGCACGGTGTGCTTTGCGGCGTCGCCCTTGATGGGCTGCACGCCGGGCATTGCGACCCATGCCTTGAGCCAACGCCCGGTTGCTTGATTGCGCACTTGGTAGCCTTGCTCGAGAAGGTAGCCAGCTGGTTTGTCGGCCGGCTCCTTCCACGCGAGCACAAAATGATCCCTGCTCTGCTCGACAAGCTCGATGCTCTCGATCTTCTGAAGATGGGTGCTGCGCAAATCCTTTGAGATAGGTAGTCCATACGTGGCCACGTAGCTCATGACTAATGCCTGCCTGTCCGACAGCACGGCGAGTTTTCCCGGCTCGACAGGCGCGGTGGTGGCTTCGGGGACGGGCGTGGGCGCAGGTGCTGCCACGGGCTTCTTCGTTGCGGACTCGGGGGGTGGGACGGAATCGACAACCGGTGACATGGGTGTGATCAGCGACTTCGTGGCCTTTGCGACGGGGACGCGAAGACTGCGCCCGCTGGGCGTGGAGGATGGCCGGATGGGCTGCGGTGTGTCGGGATCGATGACGGTGAACTTCGTCGCGATGCTGAGCTTGCCGCCGGTGCCTGAGAAGAGCACGTTGCCGGTGAACTTCCCCGCCTGCGCGGACATCCCCTCCACGATCATCTCGCGAGATTCGCCAGGCGCGATGCTGACTGCGGAGTCGCTCTCGACCACGCGGAAAGGAGGCGCGGCCTGCGCGGCGAGCACGGCGGGCTCGCCGCCGATGTTTTGCAGCACAACCTTCGACTGGCCAATCTTGCCTTTCGGCAGCGTGCCAAAATCAAGCAGAGCATTCTGCGGTGTGATGAGCACGGCTTGCGCAGGCTCGGGCGCGGCATCGATGAGCACGCGCTCGCGATACGGCTCGTTGATCACCCACAGCTCGCCGCGGAAGACAGCGACGTCTTCGGGCGAGAGGCTGATCTCGACGTCCATGGATTGCTTTGGCGGCACTTCGATTTCCTTCGGAGCGCGGACGCGTGCGGGAGGCTCCAAGGAAAACTTCATCGGCTGATCGGTGGCGTTTGCCACGCCCACCTTCCCCCTCCGGTAACCTGTGGTTTCATCGTAGCGGAGCTTCAAAAGTCCCGGGGCGACGACGAACAATTGGGTGCATTCGACATACAATCTGACTCTGCTGGCCCGCTCGCCAGGCTGCAGCTCCGTCTCCCAGATCAGCGTGCCGGGTGCCGTGGGCTTCACGGTGATGAGGAATTCTTTTTCCTCGCCGATGCCCAGCTCGATGCGTGGCGGGCCCATCCAAGGCGCCTGCCACTGGATGTCGGCGGCGTAGGGCGCGATGCCCGTGTTCTTCAAAATCATGCGTGAGGAACCATCCGCACCCGGCAGGAGGCGGCCAAAATTGGGCGGCTGAATGATCTCGATTTTCGGATTCGCGCGCTTGCCGGTGAGGTTCACCACGCTGGCGGCGGACCAGGAGCTTTCCTCGATCTTGCAGGCATACGTGAAGCGGTCCACGAGCGCGGTCTCGCCGGGTTTCGGCGTGTAGGTGACGATGGCCTTGTACGACTCCACGGGATGCGCGCGGATGGGCGAGAGCGAGCCATGCTTTGGAAGCTCGCGGATCACAAACTTCGCCGCGCCGGGTCGCGACGTGGCCGCGTTCAGCTCGATATCCACTGCCAAACCGGTGATGAAGCGCGCATTGATCGGCTTTGCCTCCGGCACAAAGTCAGGGTCGGGCTTCTTCTTCTTTTTGTCTCCCGGCGTGGACGTGAGATCAGCGGTGGCGAAGTGCGGACAGAGTATGAGCAGGCAGAGGAGGCGGATGACGAATGACGAATGACGAATGACGAATGCATAAGCTTCCCCGCCCTCTCGCGCACGCGAACCAGAGCTTGCAAAAGCACACCTCCCAGACCCACTCGTCATTAAAATCTCATTCGTCATTCGTCATTCGCTCACTCCGCCAGTGCGATCCCCCTCAGCCTCCGCCTCAACATCTCGAGCGCGGCCTGGGAGGTCAGCAGCTTAAACCGATCGCGCGCGCCGGGGAAGAAGAGCTTCCTCGCTTCCGTGGTCACGCCACGGGACGCGATTGCCGCCCACACGGTGCCGACTGGCTTCTCCTCGGATCCGCCGGTCGGTCCGGCCACGCCAGTGACCGCCAGCGCGTGGTCCGCACCCGATACGCGGAGGCACCCCTCCACCATCTCGCGCACCACTGCCTCGCTCACCGCCCCATGCGCGGCCAGGGTCTCCGCCGTCACGCCGAGCAGCTTTTGCTTGGCCGCGTTCGCATACGTCACATAGCCCTCGGCCAGCACTTCAGAAGAGCCGCTCACATCCGTGATGCGGCTCACGATGAAGCCGCCCGTGCATGACTCGGCAGTCGCCACGATCTGTTTCCGCTCGCGCAGCAAGGCCACCACCACTTCCTCGATCACCCGCCGGTCTTCGGACACGATATGATCGCCGATCCTCGCGCGCACCACTCCAGCACCCTGCGCGACGAGATCGCGATGGCCCGAGAGCCGCACATCCACATCACCCTTGCCGATGCAATAGCCGAGCTCGAGACCCGGAATCGCCTCCAGCTCCGCCTGGATCTTCTCCACGATGTCGCTCTCGCCGATGCCCGTGCATTTCAAATACAGCGCGGCGCGCGCATCCCCATCGGGAAGCATCGCGCGCAGGATGGGCTCCACCTCGTTCTCCATCATCGGCTTCAGCTCGCGCGGCGGACCCGGCAGAAGAAAAAGGTGCGCGCTCATGCCGCGCGCGGCTCCCAGTTCCGCAGGCAGATGCAGGCCGGGCGCGGTGCCAAACCGGTTCTGCAAAACGCGCGCACCCCGCGGCACCATCGCCTGCCGACGGCTGGCCTCGTTCACCGGCTTGCCGCGTTTGCCAAAGTAATCTTGCAGCCAGCGCATCACATCTTCATTCATCTCGAGCGGTAGGCCGAGAAGCTCCGCCGCACACTCGCGGCTCACGTCATCGTTCGTCGGTCCGAGGCCGCCGGTAACCAGGACGACATCGCTGCGGCGCGCCGCCTCCTCGATCCCATCGAAAACTGCGCGGCCATCCGGCACGATGGTCTGGCGCGCCACATCCAGCCCCAGTGCGGCCAGACGCTGGCCGATCCATGCCGCGTTCGTGTTGACCGTGTCGCCCAGCAGCAACTCCGTGCCGGTGTTGACGAGTTCGATGCGCATGGAGCGAGGTGAAGCGATAGTTGAACGGAAGTCGAGCAATGGTTTAGCGACGTTTGCCAAACCGAGAATGGGAACTCAACTCTTCGCCCTCGTGGCCGGCTTCCACTTCACGCGCTTCGCCTCGCCCCAGAGGTCTTCAAGAGAGTAGAAGCCGCGCTTCTCATCCTGCAGCACGTGGACCATCACATCGCCGTAGTGGACAATGAGCCACTGGCTCTCCAGCGCGCCATCGGAGATCAGCGGCCGGATGTCGTGTCCCTCACGCATCCCATCCTCGACTCCATCGCGCACGGCGCGCAGATGCGGCGATGAGTTCGCCGTGCAAACCACGAAGTAATCCGTGATCGGCGAGATCTCCCTCAGGTCCATGATCACGATGTCCTCAGCCTTCTTGTCGTCCGCGTATCGCGCACAAAGCTTTGCCTTTTCTATGCCTTCCATTAGCCGGGAGGATCACCCGTGCGGGGGCAACGATCAACCGTGAAGATCAAACATCGGAGCACGAGGCTCGATGCCGGTGGGACTGCGCGGCGGGACCAATGAGGCCGTTGATCACACCCGTCTCATGGCGCGACGCAGAGGCCGGAATCTGATTCCTTGTCCCTCGAAAGAAGGGAGCCGCAGCCGCCGTGTTTGCCCGTTGCGCTCAGGCGCGGTGTCCGTAAACTCCGCGCCCATGTCACTCGAAGCTTCCCTGCAAACCGCCGTTGATTCCCAACAATTGCTGCCTGAGGCGCTGGAAAACATCCAGGCCCTTCTCTCCGCGAGCACGAATCCTCTCTACCGCGCCGCGATCGCCGAACTGGCCAAGGGCGCGCAGTGGTCGGAGCTGAACGACAGGTTTTTTCAGAAGTTGAAGTTCGGCACCGGCGGCCTGCGCGGCCGCACCATCGGCAAGGTGGTGACCAAGGCGGAGCGCGGCGGGGTCAAGAAGGACGAGCGGCCCGCGCATCCCTGCGTGGGAACGAATGCGATGAACTTCTACAACGCCAGCCGCGCCACCCGCGGGCTCGTGGCCTACATTCTGAAATGGCGCGCGAAAAAGAAGATGGCCGGACGGCCCTCCATCGTGTTCGCGCACGACACGCGGCATTTCTCGGCTGAGTTCGCAAAATTCTGCGCCAAGATCGCCGTGGAGCATGGCGTGGACGTGCATCTGTTTGACGGGCCGCGCGCGACGCCGGAGATGTCCTTTGCCGTGCGCACGCTCCGCGCCGACGCGGGCGTCATGATCACCGCCTCGCACAATCCCGCGCACGACAACGGCTATAAGGTCAACTTCAGCGACGGTGCCGGCATCGTCGAGCCGCACGCCACCGGCATCATCACCGAAGTGAACGCGATCAAGGGCGAGGAGTACCAAGCTTTGCCGAAGACGCAGCAGGGCAAGCTCACGAAGCTCGGCAAAGAGATGGACAAAGTGTATCTGGCGCGAGTGGAGACCATGATGCTGCAGCCCGAGCTGCTAAAGGATCTGCACGCGAAGAAGCTGAAGATCGTTTACACCGCGTTGCATGGCGCGGGCGGCGTGCTTGTGCCCGTGATCCTGAAGAAGCTCGGCTTCAATTTCTTCACCGTCGCCAAGCAGGCTGTCTTCGACGGGCGCTTCCCGACCGTTGAATCGCCAAATCCGGAGAACGCGCCCGCGCTGGCGATGGCGGTGGAACTGGCGAACGAAAAGAACGCGGAGATTGTCATCGGCACCGACCCGGACTGCGACCGCATGGGCGTGGGCGTGCGCGACGAGCGCGGCAAGATGACGCTCCTGACCGGAAACCAGACCGGCTCGCTGATCGCGTGGTATCGCATCAAGACAATGTTCGAGCTCGGCATCCTGAATGAGAAGAACAAGCAGAACGCCGTGCTGCTCAAGACATTCGTGACATCGCCGATGCAGGACGCCATCGCGCATCACTTTGGCATCGGCGTGGTGAACACGCTGACCGGATTCAAATGGATCAGCGCAAAGCTTCAAAAGTACGAGGACAAGCTGCCCAAGGCAATCCGCGAAAAGTATCGTGACCTGCCGGATGACGTGACGCGCGCCGCAAAGCTGAAGCACAGCAAGTTCCTCGTCATGGGCGGTGAGGAGAGCTACGGCTACATGGGCGCCGACTTCAGCCGTGACAAGGATGGTAACGGCGCGGTGGTCATGTTTGCCGAACTGGCCGCATACGCTGCCTCGCGAGCGATGAATGTCTCCGCCCTTCTCGACGAGAT
>JANOBO010000226.1:0-33635 GCA_031411695.1 Verrucomicrobiaceae bacterium | reverse complement strand
AGATCGGGCGGTATGTGGATCACGGTTTCCTCGACTGTGGCATTACGGGCCGTGACTGGATCGTGGAGAATGGAGCGGATGTCGCGGTGATTAGCGACCTGCGCTACAGCAAGGCCACGTCGAAGCCCACGCGCTGGGTTTTGGTGGTGCCGGAGAACTCGAAGATCAAGACGGTCAAGGATTTGCAAGGCAAGCGCATCGCCACCGAGGCGGTCGGACTGACAAAGAGCTATCTGGCCAAGCACAAGGTGAAAGCCGAGGTGGAGTTTAGCTGGGGCGCGACCGAGGTGAAGGTGCCCGAGCTGGTGGATGCCATCGTGGACATCACCGAGACCGGCTCATCCCTGCGGGCGAACAACCTGCGCATCGTGGACACTCTGATGGAGAGCTACCCGCAGTTCGTGGCCAGCAAGGCCGCAGCCGCGCACAAATGGAAGCGCCAGAAGATGGACACGCTGGTGCTGCTGCTCAAAGCGGCGCTGGAGGCCCGCCACAAGGTCGGCCTCAAGATGAACGTGCCCGAAAAGCAGTTGCAGAAAGTGATCGACTGCCTACCCTCGCAACGCTCTCCGACCATCTCGTCTCTTGCCAACCAGGAATGGGTGGCCGTGGAGACGGTGATCGACGAGGCCGTAGTGAGGGAAATCATACCGAAGCTCAAGTCGTTTGGCGCCGAGGGCATCGTGGAGTACCCACTTAACAAAATCGTCCTTTAGACGAGACCAGAAACAGGAGAACACAAGACCATGGGATCGCTCAAGAAGCGGAGAAAATCGAAGATTAACCGGCACAAGCGCCGCAAGCGCATGCGTGCCAACCGCCATAAGAAGCGTTTGCGGTACAAGGCGTAGTCGCCTAGCGTCGCCGCATGGTTTGCCTCCGCAGAGCGAGTCGTTTCAATCGATGCGCGGCGGGTTTGCGTGGTCGCCCTCGTCTGGCGTGGCCGCACCTGTCCGCGCGATCCGCATCACTTCTGGCCGGCTGCGTTTGCTGCGCCCTGCTGTGCGGTGCCACGCCCGCCATCTTCGCGCGCGCGGAGAAGGCTGACCTGTCTCTCGGCAAGCCCCAAGGCGCTGACGCGGACCTCGCCCTCACCCTAACGGGAGAGAAGCGGGCCGCCGCACTCGCGCATTATTCCACCGCCTTGAGACTGGAAGGCGCGGGAAAATCACGCGAGGCGCTAGCCCACTATCGGGAGGTGATCAAGGCTGATCCGACGAACACATCCCTCGTCGCCCACACCGCCGAGGTGGCGATGAGCTTTGGCAGCCGAAGCGAGGCGCTGGGCATGCTGCGTGACAGCATCAAGGCGAACCCGGCCTCGCCGCAGCCTTATCTCCATCTCGCGCGCTTCCTTGCCACATACGCGCCGGACGATGTATTTGAAAAGGAGAACGCGGCCAGCGCCCTAGCAGAGGCACTGAGACGTTTCCCGCAGAGCGCGGCCGTCTATCGCGAGGCAGTGATGATGCATCTCACCGGCAATTCGCGAGACCAGGCGGAGAGAGTCCTCGACCAAGCGCTGCGGCAGACGGATGCGAATGCCGCCTTCTGGCTGGGAGTCGGCCGCATGGCGCAGGAGGTCTGGCCTCCGGGGCAGCAGGACAACCAGCGGCAGGGCCACGATCAGGTGAATCCGTTTTTTGAGAAGGCCCTTGCGGCCGCAAAGCCTGCGGATGTGGAAGCCAAGCTTCAGGTGGCGCAGTACTACCTGCTCACGAACCAGCTTCCGAAGGCGAAGGCGGTCTGCGAAAAGCTGGCGGCCGAACACGGAGATCCGCAGGCGCGAAAGCTTCTCTACCGTCTCTATGAGGCGGAAGGAAAAAGCGATCTCGCCTACAAGACGCTCCAGGCGATTGTGGAGGATGATCCTGCGGACGTGGAGCAGCGAAAACTTCTCGCCGAGGTGTGCGCGCAGCGGCAGGACTTTGCCCAGGCCGTCACGCATCTCGAGGCCGCGATTCAAACGGGTGGCGGAGACGCGCAGGAATACGGGAATCTCGCCAAGCTCATGCTGCAAGGGCAGATGTATGACCGCCTCACCGCTCTCACGCAACGCACCACCGCGCTGTTCCCCGAGCAGCTCGAGTTTCGCATCTATGCAGGGATGGCGTACCGCGCGCAGAAGCGCTTCGATGACGCCATCCGGAGCTTCGACAAGGCTGAGCGCATCGCGGAAGATTTGCCCGGCGCACCGCTGAACTTCTTCTTCTACTACCAATACGGCATCACACTCGAGCGCGCGGGCCGGTTCGAAGACGGGGCCACGCGCCTGGAAAAATCCATCGACCTAACGCCGAAGGAAAACGTCGAGTTTGTGGCGAACACGATGAACTACCTCGGCTACATGTGGGTCGAGCTGGGCCGGAATCTGGACAAGGCAGGCGAGCTGATCAAGAAGGCCAATGAACTCCAGCCGGAAAACGCGGCCTTCATCGACAGCCTCGGCTGGCTGCATTTCAAGAAGGGCGACTACAAGGCGGCGCTCTCCGAGCTGCTGCGCGCGCGGGAGATTCTCAAGGAACTTCAGCCCGAGGATGCGGAGATCGTCGATCACCTTGGCCAGACCTATCAAATGCTTGGCGACACGGACAAGGCGGTCGAGAATCTGAGAAAGGCGCACGAGTTGGATCCGACGAACCCGAAGATCAAAGACCGGCTCGACACAGCTCTCGGTAATCCAAAGCCAGCGCCGAAGCCAAGGACCGAAGAGACCTCGCCTGAGAAAAAGCCTGGCTCGCGCTGATCTCCCCTGCCTCGTGGGTCAGACCGTTCCGATGCCGAGCTGTGTCTTGAGATTCTCGATCTCAGACCTCAGCGCGGCGAGTTCCGTCTCGACTTGTTCCTTCCATGCGGGCTCCAGCACTTCGCCTGCCGTCACGGAGATCACCGGATCCAGGGCCGTCGCCTTGCCGCAAAGAAGATGAGCGTAAGTCGCAGTTTTTCTTCCCCCTGCCGCGAAGCTGATGATGAGCGGCGTGCCAGGGTACTCCATGAGCTTTGTCAGCTCAGCCTCGACGGCGGGAATGTCGGGGAATGGCACCATGCGCTCCGTCCGCTGCCGCAGCTCACCCACTGTTTGCTGGCCGCGCAGGATCAGGGTGCAGAGCAGCGCAGTCATCGCTTCGTCCAGATGGGGATACTTCCCGTGTATGTTGTGTTTGAACTTCACCGCACGCGCTCCGGCCTGGGATACTTGGAACGCCAACATCTGCTCCTTCAGCCCTTCAAGCGCGATCAGCACCGTGCGGTCGTCGTACGACACGACCGGATCGCGGCTGGAAGTTTGGTTGCACGCATTCGTCAGCGCGTTCAGCGTCATCGGGTAGGCGTCGGGCGTGGTGGACTCTTTCTCGATCAAGCAGCCGAGCACGCGGGCCTCCTCGAGCGTGAGCGGTTTAGACGGAACGCTTGTGGCTTCTTCCATGCCGGCAGAGAACAGAGCACATGCGCCAAATCAACCCGTCGGAATAAATTAATGAATCGACACGGTTCAAAGGAGTCTGTACAAGGCCTTATGCACAAGACCATCCGCGCCACCTGTCACCTCGCCCTCGGCGCCGCGAGCCTCATGATCTCTTCCTGCGTGGTGCAGCCCTACCCATATGATCAGGCCGCCATTGATGACACCGGATACTACGAGGAGCAATCAGTGCCCGTCGGCGGCTACTACGGTGCGGCGCGACCGCGGCCGTTTGGCGTCGTCGCTCCGGGTTACCGCCCGGCACCCGCTTACCGCAGCGCGCCGCGCACTGTGGGCGTGGTCCGGCCCGGCCCTGGCGCTCTCGTGGTGCATGGACGCATCGGTGATCGCGATGACGACAGGAACAAAGGCAAGCGCCCCGTCCAGGCCTCGCGTCCGAACAGCTCTCCGGGTCCGCAACGTAACGGTCCTCCCCAATCCGGCGGCATGAGCAGGCCACAGGGTGGCGGCCCTCCCGGCGGCGGCGGCCCGGCGATGTCTCGTGGCGGTCGCGATGACGACGACCGCAAGCCAAAGAGCAGCAGCTCCAAGCGGGACGACGACGACAAAAAGAAGCGCCGCTAGTTTTCCCCGCTGAGCTTCCGCACCGCCTCCTTCATCCTGGCGAGTACGTAATAGACCGTCTGGCTGCGCAGCCGCACCAGATGCTCGCCGATGATGCGGGGCACGAAGTCCTGCGGAACATCGATCACCTCGCGCAGCGTCGCACCATTCAGCCCTCGGCATAAGAGCACTGCCATCGCACGCGTCAGCGTCTGCACCTGCGGACCCAGCGTGATGGCGAAATAGACGCGCCCTTCCTCTTCCACACGGACAAACACGCCGACCGTGTCCGTGCATTCCGCATCCTTTCGCACGTCGGAAAAAACAAACGACTCGCCCTCGTGCGGCTCGCAGTTTTTCGCTGCCGCGGCGAGGTCGATCAAATTTTCACGCCGCTCTGGTTCGGAAAGCGACTCGAAAAAAGTCATCAGCTCGGTCAATGGCTGCGGATACGGTGTCATCGTCAACGCACCTTTAGTCCAGCCACGCGCGCATGTCCTCAGGCAAGGGGGCCCTCCACAGCCGCCCATCCTCGTCCGTATCCAGCGCCAGCTCGCACGAGTGCAGCGCGTGCCTTCTCATCAGCAGCCGGGATTGAAGATCATCCGTCCAGCCCGTCTCGATGAAGTCGAGATAGCATCTCTCGTCCGCGCCATAGATCTTATCACCGACCACCGCATGACCGAGGTGCGCGAGATGCACGCGGATCTGATGCATCCGTCCCGTCACAGGTTTCGCTTCGATCAGCGAGAATCTCCGCCCATCCTTCTCACAGCGCGCGCTCACCCGAAACTCTGTGAGGCACTCCGCGCCCTGAGGATGCACCGTCTGCATCACCCAGATCGGCGACGGCTCGATCTCGCCTTTTCTCAGAATAGGCGCGGCACAAATCATCGCCCCCCAGTCCGGCCAGCCGTGAACCAGCGCCGCGTACGTTTTCCGAAACTGCCGCGCCTGCATCGCGAGTCCGAAGCGCCGCGCAGCCGCCGCAGTCTTCGCGATCAGCACCACGCCACTCGTCTCGCGGTCCAGCCGGTTGATGATGGAGACCTGTCCGCCGTTCGCGATCTCAAACGCCAGCATATCGCGCAGGCCGTCGTAAAGCGTCGGTGCTCCATCCGGTTTCTTGGGGTGGATCTGCAACGGCGCGGGCTTGTCCACCACGATGTGGTCCGCCGCCTCCTCGATCACAGTGAAGCGCGTGTTGTTGGCGATGGTGCACATGCTCGCGAGGCGTGCGGTCAGCCCTTTCGCAAAGCGGTCGCGCTCCCCGATCCCACCGCCGCGCCGAGCTTCAACCATTGCGATGCGCGGCACAAAAGCTTGAGCTTCTCCAGTTTCTCGGGAGGAGACTTGCCCTCGTTTTTCCGCAGCGTACGCGCCAGGCCTAGCGCCGTGCCCAGGCTGACCCAGCGGCTCGCCGCGAGCTGTTGCCGCAGTTTGAGCAGCCCCTGCAAGGACTCCCGGTCTTCTTGAAGGCGCGCCTTCTCCGCACGCAACGCATCAAGCCGCCTGCTCATCGCGCCGAGCGAGAGCGGCGCGGACCCGTCGTACGCGGCGGAAAGCGACCGGTTGGGCGACTGATCAAACTCTTCTCCGGCCACCGCCACCACCAAGGCCTCGATCTCAATCTCAGGCACACGCTTCACGATCTGCGCCAGCAGCAGGTCGAACATCCCGGAGTGGAAGCTCGACATGTTGTCCCACAGCGCGCGCATGTAGGCGTAAAAACGCCGGCGTTTCTTCTCGTCCGCCGCCAGCTCGTCAGCAAAGTCGTGAAACAAGTCGAGGTGCATCCGCAGCATCTCGCGCATCAGCGGCTCGGGCTTCGTCGTGATCGTGTTGCTCCCATGCACGCGGTATTGCATCAGAACCTCCTTCGACAGCGCGATCTCATCACGCCACGCCGCGCCGGCCAGGAAAAAGTAATCGTGGTTGAAGCGGTAGGGCCGGAACGGATTCGCCTTCAAGTATTCCGCGCGACAAAAAATGTTGCTCGTCGTGGCGATGAAATTTGCACGGCCCAGCCACTCGGCCGGCGAGAGCTCCGCTGCGTCGCCGAGGGATTGCACGCCGTAGAACCAGCGCGCGCGCGCCTCGTCCTCGCGCATCCGCCTGCCGCTGTCGTCGATGACCTCAAGCCGCGTGCTGATCACGGATTTCCCCGGATTCGCCTCCGCCACCTCGAGGCACCGCTCGAACCGTGACGGCAGGTAGCGGTCGTCCGAATTCAAGATGCTGATCCAGTCACAGTCGCGCGCCGCGAGAGCGACCAGCTCATTGATCGTCGCGTGCGCCCCTCGGTTCTCACGCCCGCTGATCTCCACACCGCGCGCTCTGAACGGCTCCATCACCGCCATCGAGTCATCCTTGGATCCATCGTCGATCACGATGATCCGGTCCGGCCGTCGCGTCTGCGTCAGGCAAGACTCCAGCGCCTCGCCAATGTAGCGGGCGTGGTTGTACACAGGGATGATGACTGCAATGCGGTCGCTCATGCCAGGTCCTTCCGTATCCGCTCCAGCCACTCGCGTTCGATAGTCTTCCGGTCGCGGACTGGAGTGGCGACCTTGCGCTTCACCTTGAGCGGGCCGACGCGCAGCTCCATGTGGCGGAAAGGCAGCTCGAGCTTCAATTCATCAGGGTACGAATTCGCGAGCTGCTCGTTGAGCCGTGAATCGGATATGCTGGTGAGGTCGAACGCCGGGATGAGGCGCGCAAGGAGCGACCGCGGAATGCACGGATTCTCCTCGATGGCACAGCTCACTTTCAAGGCGGGCAGAAGCTGCTTCAGCAGCCACACGGTCACCACCGCGCATGAGCGCCACGCATGCACATGCCGCGTGCCACGATGCGGCAGCACATCGGCGAGATAGACGGCGTTCCGCGCGGCCACGTAGAAATCCACGCTGTCCAGCGCATCCCCCATCTTGCCGCGCGCGCCCTCGAGCTGCTGGCGCCGCGCGCAGCGGCGCAGCCAGATGGACTCGATCACGCTCGCATCGGGCAGCGCCTCGATCTCATCGAGCGCATGGCAGTCCCCCTCACGCTCCGGCCACTCCGCGTTCTCGGCGATCCAGCGCACGCCATCCTTGCGGCCCGGCGCGTTTTGCAGCAACGCCTCGCCTTTCCAGCGATGCATCAGATAGACGATGGGCGTCTCCTGCCGCTCTTGCGTCGGTTGTTGCGTCTTCTCCGCTAGCTCGACAAAGCGGTTCCCCAGAACGCCGGCTGTCGCATCAAAGGTGAACAGGCTCTCGGCGCGTCTGCGGCCCGCGTCACCCATTCTGCCGCGACGCTCTGGATCGGCGCCTAGCTCCGCGATCGCGTCCGCCATCGCGCCTTCATCCATCGGCTCCACCAAAAGGCCCGTGATGCCATGCACGACCATTTCGGGAATTCCGGTCACCGTCGTCGATACGACAGGCAGCCGGCACGCCATCGCCTCCGTGATCACAGTGGGCAGGATGTCAGAAGCGCCGACCGAATCGAAGATGCTGGCGAGCACAAACAAGTCCGCCGCGCCCAGCTCGCGCTTGATCTCCTCCTGGCTGCGCACTCCGAGCAGCGTGACCCTGTCCGCCACATCCTCTCTTGCGATGCGCTCCTCCAGCTCCGCGCGCAGCGGCCCTTCTCCGATGATGCGCATGTCCACCGCGATGCCTCGCCGTTTCAAGACGCCGCACGTGCCGATGAGGTGCTGGAAACCTTTGAACTCGATCAGCCTGCCGACGGAGACAAGACGCAGCGGCGCGGTCTGCTTCACGGGAGATGCAGGGAAGTCGTCAAGCTCGATGCCGTTGTAGATGCGCACCATCTTGCCCGCGCTCTCCGGGCACATCTCGGAGAGAAGCTCGCGGCTGTACTCGCTCACAGCCACGACGAACTCCGCCTCGCGCGCCATCTCGGAAAGCAGCGCGTTGCTGCCGAGGTCAAACATGAAGTCCTGCGCGTGCGCGGTGAAGCTGAAGGGAAAGCCCAGCTTCTTCAAGAACAGCGCCGTGTGCGTGGCGCGGTTTGCAAAATGCACATGCACGTGCCGCACACCGAGACGCCGGAACAAGTCCGCGAAATACCACGCGTTGCGCGCGCGCGTCGCCGGCTTGTAGCCGGTGCCGTACGTCTCGCCATGCTGCGCGATCATGCCGACAGCCTTGCCTTGAAGTCCGGATTCTTCACCATCGCGTCCAGCAGATCCGGCGGCGGCGGATAATGGATCTCCGCCTTCAGCCGGTCCAGCCGCTCATGGCGGAACGAGTTCGGCGGCCGGTTCAGCGAGCCGACCTCGATCTCGAATCCCATGCGCTCGAGCGCGAGCATCTCCGAGTCACAAAACGTCTGCGACACCACGGGGTAACGCGAGAAAAGATAAGCGAGACGAGGTTTGGATCCGGGCATTTTGCTTCCGTGACTTTGGCAGTGTGACCGCAACGTGCAAGCGCCCGATGGTTGATGCTGGAGGTTCCGTGCGAAGCCGCTATCATCGCGCCATCATGCAGCCGCCCCATCCCGACACGCCCGCCATCGAGACCCGCGAGGAAGTCATGTTCTTCGACACGGACATCGGCGGTGTGGTGCATAACATCGCCTACCTGCGCATGATCGAGACGGCGCGCACCCGGCTTGCGTCCGTCATGGGCCTGGCGCTGCGGGACATGGCGCGCACGCAGCTCTACCCAGTCGTGGTGCGCACAGAGATCGATTACCGGAAGCCCGCCACGCTGGCCGATGAGATCATCATCCGCGGCCGGCTGGAGAGCGTGGAGCGCGTGCGCTTCTGGTGCTCCTTCGAGATGGTGCGCGCGGCCGATGATGCGCTGCTCGTCACCTGCCGCCAGGCGCTGGCCATGGTGCAGATGCCGCAGGGCAGGCCGATGCGGCTGCCGGAGGATTGGTTTGAAAAGTTCGCGCACCTCGTGCTGAAAAAGGGCCGCGAGATCCAGCCTGCAAAATGAATCAGCGAAGGGCCGAGTTCATCGCTGGCAAAGTCACTCGCGAGGTGCTGCACAGGCTGCCGGAAAATCTGCGCGAGCAGGCGCAGGCGTGCGTGATCGAGTTCGATCTCGCCAGCGAATGCGTCGCGGATGATCCGGAGCTGGACGAGGATCTGCTAGGATTGTTCGAGGGCTGCTCGCTTCTCGATGGCCTGCCGGAGACACCGCAGGACCTGCCGCGCATCCGTCTGTTTCTCGATAATCTTTGGGATCACGC
Organism: Verrucomicrobiaceae bacterium; assembly: GCA_031411695.1. GTDB lineage: Bacteria > Verrucomicrobiota > Verrucomicrobiia > Verrucomicrobiales > Verrucomicrobiaceae > JAIBCL01. The sequence continues at coordinate 24,397 of JANOBO010000226.1, read as the reverse complement.
GGAGGGCGATGTGGCCGCGTTTCGCGAGGAACTGCGCATCACCTTGCTGCACGAGCTGGGGCACTACCTCGGCCTGGACGAGGAGCAGGTCGCCGCGCTGGGTCTTGCCTAGCCTCGTTGGCGGCGACATGCTCGGCGCATGACAATCGAGGAGATCACGGCACGCATCCGCGTCTTTCGCGATGCGCGGGACTGGCAGCAGTTTCACAATCCGAAGGACATGGCCGTCGCCATCATCGCGGAGGCCGGGGAGCTGCTGCAGCATTTCGTGTGGCAGACGCAGGAGCAGTCCGAGCGCCGCGCCGTCGAAAGGCTGGCGGAGATCCGCGAAGAGATCGCCGACGTGGCCATTCTGCTTTTCGAAATGGCCGACAACATCGGCGTTAGGCTGGACGAGGCGATGCTCGACAAGCTGGAGAAAAACGAGAGCCGCTACCCCGCTGAGAAGGCGCGCGGATCGAACGCGAAGTATAACGAACTCTGATCGTGAACGAATCTCCGGCTGAAAACCCGACACCGCACAAGCGGAGGAAACGCTACGCGGGCCGCAACCCGCGCCGCTTCGAGGACAAGTACAAGGAGCACGATCCGGCGCGCCACGCGGAAACCATCGCGAAAGTCCGCGCGGCCGGCAAGACACCCGCAGGGCAGCATGTGCCGATCATGCTCGCGGAGATTTTAAATGTGCTCGCCCCGAAACCCGGTGAGCGCGCGGTGGACTGCACGCTCGGCTACGGAGGCCATGCGGCGGCTTTGCTACGGTGCGTGCAGCCCGGCGGTTTTTTGCTCGGCCTGGACCAAGATCCCATCGAGATCGGCAAGACCGAGGCGCGGCTGCGCGAGGCAGGGCACGCTGAGACATCGCTGATCACGCGGCGGATGAATTTCGCCGGGCTGCCGCGCGCTCAGCAGGAGATCGGGTGGACGGATGGCGCGGATGTCCTCCTCGCGGATCTCGGCGTGTCATCCATGCAGCTCGACAATCCGGCGCGCGGCTTCAGCTTCAAAAACGGCGGCCCGCTCGACATGCGGATGAATCCGCAGCGCGGCGTGCCGGCCAGCGAGCTGCTGCGCGCCATCAGCGCCGAGAAGCTCATGACATTGCTCGATGAAAACGCGGACGAGCCGCGCGCGCGTGTTCTCGCGCCCGCGCTCGCTGGAAAAGTGCTGCGCGGTACTCACGCGCTGGCGGAGCTGATCCGTGCGGCACTGCCGCGCGGCGTGCCGGAGGAAGATGCCGACGCGACGGTCCGGCGTGTGTTCCAGGCGCTGCGCATCGCGGTGAATGATGAGTTCGGCGCGCTTGAGAGCTTCCTCCGCGCGCTGCCATCCGCGCTGCGTCCGGGCGGCCGCGTGGCCATCCTGACGTTTCATTCCGGCGAGGACCGGCGCGTGAAGAAGGCGTTTCAAGCCTTCGAGCGGCTGGGTGTTTTTTCCCGCGTGAACGATGAGGTGATCCGGGCGGCCGCGGAAGAAGTGCGCGGCAATCCGCGCGCCGCTCCGGCGAAGCTGCGCTGGGCGGTGAAGGCCGGTTCCGCCACTGAATCTGCACGCAACGTTTTATAAAGGGTGTTGGCGGATCGCGGCGAGTGCTCCATACTGCCGCCCCTTTTCCCTCATGAGCGATTCGACTGTCAGCAACACATCTGGTCAACTTGACCTCTCCGGCCTGCGCCTCATGCCGGACTGGGTGGCCGGCATCGGCAAGGAAGCACCGAAGCAAAAGTTTCGGGAGTACGACGACGCGCGCGATGACCGCGGCGGAAGGCGCGATGATCGTGGCGGCGGTGGCCGGCCCGGATTCGGCGGCAGGGATGATCGCGGGGGCAGGCCGGGCGGCGGAGAGCGGCGTGGCCGCGAGGGGTTCGGCGGAAAAGGCAGGGGCGGCCCGCGCGATGACCAACGCGGAGGCGGCCGTGATTTCGAGCCGCGCGAGCCCATCCCGGCAGACATCGCGGTCAACGTTGAGATCGAGGAAAAGGCGGCCGACGCGCTGGCGGCGCACATCCGCCAGTCGGGACGCGCGTTCAGCATGTTTGATGCGTCACGGCTCGTGCTGGACAGCGGCGAGCGTTTTCACGTGCGCTTCACCTGCGCGCCGGAGCGCGCCGCCGGTATGTTCCGCGTGAACACGACAGGCGCGTTGTTTTTATCCCGCGACGATGCCGCGCGCTACATTTTGGGCAGCGGCGCGCTGGCTGAGTACTACCGCGTGGAGGAGATCGAGCTGGAGGAGCCGAAGGGTGAGTTCAAGTCCATCGGCGTGTGCGGCATGAGTGGCGCGCTCATCGCCCCGCCGAGCCATCACAGCTACCAGACGTCCATCATCCGCCTGCATCGCGAGCAGTTCTCGAACATGTCGCTGGAAGATTTCAAGCGCCGCATCCGCGTCGAGTCTGATCCGGAGCTGGTGGTGAAATGGAAGGAGCAGCAGCGCAAAGGCACGCGCTGGGTTTACCTCAAAGGCCCGGTGGTGGAAGGCGCGGAGCCGCTCGCCCTCGCCACGCGCGCGGAGATGGAGGCGCACTTCCGCCGCACGCATTCCGAGGACGCCGTGTCCGTGGTGCGGGAGGCCGTGGTGCCTGGCAGCGGCGAGAAGGAAAAGCTGGCGCGCGTGCTGATCATCCTGCTTCAGCGGGCGGTGGAAAACGCGCGCACCCATTTGTATGAGTTCTGCCAGCACCTCGGTCACGCGCTCGATCATCGGGGCTTGAGGCTGTTCAAGCGTCGCGGAGGCAAGCTCTTTGTCAGCCGCATCCGCCCGCAGGCCATCGATCCGGCGGTCGTGTATTCGGAGCGCATCACATCCATTGTCGATACGATCCGCGAGCGGCCGGGCATCCTGATCTCGAAGCTCGTCGAGGCGGTCGCGCCGCCAGAGCCATCGGCGGAGGAAGCCGCGTCTGAAGCGATCCAGCCCACCGACGCGCAAGTCGGCGTGATGAAGGACCTCCGCTGGCTGGCCGACGAAGGTTTCGTGATCGAGTACAGTGACGGCGCTGTTTTCCTCGGCGTGCAAGGCGAGGGTGCGGGAGCCGCGAAGCCTGCGCCAAAAGCGCATCCGCAAAAAAGCCGCAAGTCTGCCGCGCAAGCAGCCGCACCCACTGCGGCCACATCTCCGGCTGACATTGCAGACGCACTTCCTTCCGACACCCCGACGGAGCCGGCGTCTTCCCCATCGGAAGAGGTTCCTGCGGAAGAGTCTCCAGCGGCGGTGCCACTCGATGAGAATGACTCCGCCCCGGAGGCCGATGCACCTGAGGGCGATCCGGTCGCACCCGAAGTCGCTGCCCCCGTGCAGGTCACTGCGGAGGAGCCCGACTCTCCACCCACGGACGAAGCTGAGAAGCCAGCGGCCGGGCAAACGGGATTGCCAAACTAAAATCCGCCGTTCAAGATCCTCCCATGGACGCGCTGATGAAACATCTCGCCGCAGGGAAAAACATGTCGCCCGCCCAGGTCGCGGCGGCGGCGGCATTTTTGGTGGAGCCCTCGGCGTCCTCGTCGGAGAAGGCAGATTTTTTGCGCGCCCTCGCGCAGAAGGGCGAGACGCCGGATGAGATCGCCGGATTTGTCGGCGAGTTTTTGAAGCTGTCGGTGGATCCGGGAATCACGACGTCCAAGGCGTCAGGTCCGGTGCTCGATGTGGTGGGCACCGGGGGCGACAACCTGAACCTCTTCAATGTCTCGACGACATCCATGTTCGTGCTCGCGGCGGGTGGAGTGTGCATCGTGAAACACGGCAATCGCGGCATCACCGGGAAGAGCGGAGGCGCCGATGTGCTGGAGGCGCTGGGCATCAAGATCGACCTGCCGCGGGAGCGCGTGGCGGCGGGCGTGCGGAGCATCGGCCTGGGTTTTCTCTTCGCGCCGCTGTATCATCCCGCATTCAAGGCGGTGGCGGAGGCGCGGAAAATTCTCGCGGCATCGGGGCAGCGCTCGATTTTTAACATCCTGGGCCCGCTGCTGAATCCCGCACGACCCGACTACCAGCTCATCGGAGTCTTCGATCCCGCGCTCATGACTGCCTTTGGCGACATCCTGCGAAAGCTCGGCCGCAAGGGAGCTTGGATCGTGCACGGCAGCGCGGGAGCGGGGAAAGGCATGGACGAATTCTCCACGATGGGCATGAACGCGGTGATCCGGCTTCAGGGAAAAAAGTTGAGCGAGGACGCCGTCGATCCGCAGGCGCTGGGATTTTCGCCGCCGCAGCTCGCAGATCTCGTCGGCGGTGACGCGGCGGAGAATGCCAACATTCTCGAGGGCATCCTCGCCGGCACGATCAAGGGGCCGAAGCGCGATCTCGTCGTGCTGAATGCCGCCGCTGGATTTGTCATCACCGGCAAGGCGAAGAAGCTGGCGGAGGGCAAGGCGCTGGCCGAAAGCCTCATCGAACGCGGCGCGGCCCATGCGAAGATGCGCGCGATGCAGGACCTGTGCTAAGTGCTCCGCCGCGAAAGCGCCGCGTCACACGACACCGCGTCGCGACAGAGATTCCTCCATCGCCTTCTCCACCAAAAGCACGGCCAGGTGCTGCGTCGCATCGTCGAGCTGCTGGTTCGCCGCCTTCAGCGCCTTCACATCGTGCGCACCGGCCGCGAGGAGGGATTTCACGTTTGCCGCACACGCGGTGATGGCCGTCAGGTCCGCGGCGGAAAGCTCCGAGCCGAGCACGGCCAGCGCTTGATCGACCGCCGGGAGCAACTCCTCCGCCTTCAGCCGCGCCTCGGTCCAGATGCGCTCGTTCATGTCCTCGAACGCATGCTCGACGCTGGCGGAGATCATTTGCTCCACGCGCTCATCATCGACATCGACGGCCGTGTTTTGAATCTCGAGCACGACGTCGCGGCTCGTCGCCGTGTCGCGCGCGAGCACGGAGAGGATGCCGTTTGCATCGATGGCAAACTGCACACCGACCCGCGCGCTGCCTTTCGCGCCTGGAGGAAACGGCACCTCGATGCGGCCAAGCTCCCAGTTGTCATTGGCCAGCTCGCGCTCGCCTTGCAGAACGCGGATGAGCATGTCGGCTTGGTTTGCGACGGCGTTGGTGAACATCTCGCCGGCCTTGCAAGGGATGGTGGAGTTACGCGGGATGATGATGTTCATGAGGCCGCCGAAGGTTTCGATACCGAGTGAAAGCGGCGTGACATCGAGCAGCAGCACATTGCGCAACGCGCCCGAAAGGATGCCCGCCTGGATCACGGCGCCCATTGCCACGGCTTCGTCAGGGTTCTGCGCGGTGTTCGGCTCGCGGCCGAAAATCTCGGCTGCCCGACTGCGCACCAGCGGCATCCGCGTGCTGCCACCGACCAGGATGACATCCGCGAGGTCCGCGCTGGCGACGCGCGCATCACTGAGCGCGCGCAGGCAGTGGATGCGCGTGCGCTCCACCCAGGGCAGCGCGATCCCCTCCAGCTCCGCACGGCTGAGCGTGACGTTGAGGCTTTGCTTCTCCCAAAGGAACGGCAGCTCGATGAGCGCCGCGTCGTCCGTGGACAGTTTTCTCTTCGCCGCCTCCGCCGCCTCGATGATGCGCACCTGAATGCTGGATGGCAGCGCCTCGTACTCCGGCGCTTCCGCAAAACCAGCGCGCTGCCAGACGAGCGCGGCCAGCATCCGATCCACGTCATCACCACCGAGCTGCGTGTCACCCGCAGTGGCGAGCACTTGGAAAACGCCGTCACGCATTTCCAGGATGGAGATGTCGAAAGTGCCGCCGCCCAGATCATAGACGGCGATCTTCCCGTGCTCGCCCAGCTTGTCGAGCCCGTAAGCCAGCGCTGCGGCGGTGGGCTCGCTCACGATGCGCTCCACCGTGAGTCCGGCGAGTTCCCCCGCCTTTTTTGTCGCTGAGCGCTGCGCGTCATTGAAGTAGGCCGGCACGGTGATGACCGCGCGCGAGACGGTTTGCTCAAGAGCATGCTCGGCGATCGTGCGCAGCCTTTTCAAAATCTCCGCCGATACCTCGACGGGCGACACGCCGAGCGAGCGCAAATCGTATGGCGGGGTCCAGCCCCCTTCCCCTTGCCTGCGTCCGAGGAGGCGCTTCACGGAGGTCACGGTGCGAGCCGGATCGAGCGAGCGGGCACGCAAAGCCGCGCGCCCCACACTGACGGGGCGGCCAACGGCATACGAAACGACAGACGGCGTGATGCGCTGGCCTTCCTCATCCGCGAGCAGGATCGGAAAGCCGCTGTCCACCACGCCGACGAGCGAGTTGGTGGTGCCGAGATCGATTCCGAGGATGGGTGACATGCGCGAGATGGCGGAAGAGAGCGCACTTCATGCCCAAGGAAGCGACGCGCTTCAACTGCTCAATGGAGGTCTGGCCGATGTTCTTCCGCACACGAATGCACCTCCCGGAAACGTCCGGGTTGCCGGTTGACAAGGGTTCGCAACCAGACTAGAAAACCCGCCCCTTCGATCAAAGCTTATGGCAAACATCCGCTCAGCAGAAAAGAACATCCGCAAGACCAAGACCCGGACCGCTCACAACCAGACGGTGAAGAGCCGCATCCGCACTTTGCGCAAGAAGGTCCTAGCCGCGGTGGAATCGGGTGATGGCAAAGCTGCAAACGCGGCACTCGCTGAGTTCTCATCCGCCGCCGACAAGGCAGCGAAGACAAAGGTGATCCACAAGAACACCGCCTCCCGTCTCAAGAGCCGGGTGGCCTCGAAGTTCGCGAAGAAATAGCCGCAGCGGCTTTTCTCTCAAGCGGTGTGGCCTTACCCACCGCGATCTTTTTCTCCCACCGAAGCACTCTGGCACGGGGCGACGTGCCTGTATGTTTCGCCGCTGATCTCTCTGCCGGACAAAGCCGTGTCTGATGATGCGGCCGCCCTCTCTTGCACGAAGAAGACTTGTTGCTGGCATCTGGAGCAGTCCCGCTAAAGTAAGCCTCCTCAAGAATCTCTCATGGAAGCCTGGCTCGTCATCAGCCTGCTCATCGCAGCGGTCGTGATCTTCTCCACCGAGAAGGTCTCCGTGGACATCGTCACGCTGGCGCTGCTGTGCATCCTGGTGCTCTCCGGCGTGCTCAAGGTCGAGGAGGCCTTTGCGGGCTTCAGCAACGAGGTGATCATCATGCTGGCGTCCATCTTCGTCATCGGTGCGGCCATGCGCGAGACCGGCGTGCTGGACGCGATGGGCGGCGTGCTCTCAAAGCGGTTGATGGGGAAACCCATGTGGCTGACGGCGGTGATGATGACTGCCGTGGGCGGCGTCTCCGCCTTTATGAACAACACGACGGTGACCGCGATGTTCCTGGGACCCGTCATCGGGCTGGCGCGGCAGATCAAGCTCTCCCCATCCCGCCTGCTGATGCCGCTGTGCTTCGCATCCATCCTCGGCGGCACCTGCACGCTCATCGGCACCTCGACGAATGTGGCGGTGAGCGGATACATGAAAAACAACGGCCTCGGCGAGATCGGCATGTTTGAGATCACTCCGGTGGGCCTGGTGATCCTGGCCGGCGGCATCGTGTACATGATCCTCATCGGCATGAGAATGCTGCCGGACCGGGAGCATGCTGAGGCGGGCGACACGATCTCGATGCGGGAGTACCTCGCCGAGGTCGTGATCCAGGAAAGCTCGCCGCTGATCGGTCAGGAGGTTTACAGCTCGGACTTTTCCGTGCTGCAGTTCCAGGTGCTGAAGATCGTGCGGCATGGGCTGGAACTCGTGGCGGCTCCGCATGAACGGCTGCAAAAGGACGACATCGTCCTCGTCGCGGGCAAGGTGGAGAACCTCATCAAGATCAAGAAGATCGAGGGCATCGACATCCTCGAGGATTTGAATTTGCGCAGCTCGGGCATCGACATGCGCGAGGCGCATGTGGCCGAGGTCGTGCTCACACCCCGCTCGGCGCTGATCGGCAGGTCTTTGAAGGAGGCAAATTTTCGCCAGCGCTCCGGCCTCTCCGTGCTGGCCATCATGCGCGGAGACCGCTCGTTGGCTGATCAGTTGTCCGACATCCGCCTGAAGGCCGGGGACCTCCTCCTGCTCCAAGGCCCGTATGAGCGCTTCAAGACCTTTGAGGAACAGTCCGAGATGGTCATCATCACCGACCACCGCTACAGCTCGGGAGATCGGAAGAAGGGCGCGGTGGTGTTCGTGGCGTTTGCCATCGCGGTCGTGGCCAGCTCGTTCGGTTTCATTCCCTCCGCCATCGCCATGCTGCTGGCCGCCTTGCTGGCCGTCATCACACGCTGCATCAGCATCGAGACCGCGTATGAGAATATCGACTGGCGGCTGCTCATCCTCATCGGTGGCATGACCGCGTTTGGGCAGGCGATGAGCAAGACAGGCGCGGACAATTTGATGGCTAATTTCATCACCGGCATGTTGCAACAATGGGGACCGATGGCTGTGCTGGCGGGATTCTGCGTGCTCACCGTGCTGCTAACGCAGCCGATGTCCAACGCCGCCGCTGCGCTCGTCGTGCTGCCCGTCGCGCTGCAGGGCGCTGAGAACCTCCATCTCAACGAGCGCGCCTTTGCCATCGCCATCATGCTCAGCGCCTCCATCTCCGTGCTCACGCCGTTCGAGCCATCGTGCATCCTCGTGTATGGGCCCGGCAAATATCGCTTCTCCGACTTCCTCAAGGTCGGCGGCGGCATGACTTTCGTGATGCTTCTCATCGTCCTCGCGCTCGTGCCAGTGTTCTGGCCGCTGAAGGGTTGAGCGATTGCTTGAGGCCGCTGCTCATGAATATTGATCGCGTGTCGTGATAGCTGTATTCAAAACAACCGCTCAACCCTTGCGCAGCAACCGCCCGACAACCACTCAACAATCGCATACTGCGGCCCCGCGCCGCCCCCCTTTCGATGCCCATCTACGAGTTCTATTCCCCGGACAACAACAAGCTCTACCAGTTCTTCGCCCGCTCGTCGGCGTATCGCGACAAAACTCCTGCCTGCCCGGACAACGCCGCGTTCAAGATGGAGCGCCGCGTCTCCAGATTTGCAGTAATAGGCAAGGCGAAAGAAGACACGGGAGATGACCCCTTTGCCGGCATCGACGACGCGAAGATGGAGGGTTTCATGGCCGAGATGGAGCGTGACATGTCGGGCATGGATGAGACCAACCCGGATCCGCGCCAGCTCGGCCGCTTCATGCGCAAGATGACCGATCTCATGGGCGACAAGACGCCGCCGGAGCTGCGCGAGATGGTGAAGCGGCTCGAAGCCGGCGAGGATCCCGAAAAGCTGGAGGAACAATTTGGCGACATGGAAGGTGGTGAGGAAGGCGCCGGGGATGCCTTGTTCTCCCAGTTCATGAAGAAGGTCAAAAGCGCAGGCCGACAGCCGCAGCGCGATCCGAAGCTCTACGAGATGGCGGAGTTTGTGAAGTGAGCGCGCGATGGGGGAGCACAGGCGGCCCGCCTGTTGAATTGGGCGGCCCGCCCTATTCATGGAGCGACAGCGAGCACAAACGCGCGCAACCCGTGAACGCACATTCAATGAATGAAGGTGCGAGCAAGCGTGAGCAGCCCCTGATGGCTGCCGGCAAACTTGCAGTGAAGCCGGCGGACCAGCGTCCGCGCACTCGTGTTGGCTGCGCCAATTGTTTTTGGCGGCCCGCCAAAAACCACAGCCGGGCCTGCTGTGCTACCCGCCGTAGCGCAACGCGCAGCGGCGGCATGAATGTCGCCGCCCCTTGCTACTTCGCAGGCTTTGGCTTCTTCACGTAGTCCGGCCACACGATCTTCTTCCCCTCGCTACCGGTGAACTGCCACGCCGGCCAGGTGGGTGATTCGTCGCGCACCTCGTGATACTTCGCGGTCAGTTGCCCTTTCATCTCAGCAAACTTCCCCGGGTCTATTGTGGTGAGATCGTTTTTTTCACCGATGTCATCCTTCAAGTTGTAGAGTTGAAAGGTGGTCATCTCGGCGGTCTTGAAAGCATGTTCGCCCTCGACGCTGATGTTGTTGCCCTTGGCCGCGGGTGGTTTGTCGAGTGCGGCGAGGATTTTCCAGTCGCCGATGCGCATCGCGACCTTTGGCTCGCCCGCCGCGCGGTTGAAGTGCCAGTAGAGCGGAGTGGTGCGTGCGACCGTTTTCCCTTCGAGCACAGGCAGCAGACTCGCGCCGTCGAGCTTGCAATCTTTAGGCGGCTCGATGCCCGCGATGGCGCAGGCGGTGGGAAGAAAATCCACGCCGCACACCGGCTCATCGCTGACAGAGCCGGGCTTGATCTTGCCAGGCCAGCGGAGGAGGCCGGGCTCGCGGATGCCGCCTTCGTAGAGTGAGCCCTTCTTGTCGCGCAGCGGGCCGGCCGAGCCATGCGGATGTTGCGGTGTGATGGCGGGGCCGTTGTCGCTGGTGAACATGACAAACGTGCTGTCGTGCACGCCCTGCTCGTCGAGCGCGCGCATCACGCGGCCGAAGGCATCATCCATCTGCGTGATGTTGCCATGATGCGCGGAGTAGCTCGGATCATCGGACGGATAGAGCTTGGAGTACTTGTCGTCGCTGGCGATGGGCTCATGCGGCTCGTGAAAGCAGACGTAGAGCAAAAACGGCTTTGATTTGTCGCGCAGATCGGTGAGCCAGCGGATCGCCTCATCAGCGACGACATGCGCGGCGTAGCCTTCGGTCCTCTCGACCTCCTTGCCGTTGCGCACAAAGTTGGCCGGGTTGTGATGGTTGGGATACGCATTGTTCTGCGTGGAAAACCAATGATCGAATCCGTGATCGCCCGGCTGCGGCTGCGCGGGTTCGTTGAACGCGCCGTTCAAGTGCCACTTGCCGGTCTGGCAGGTCGTGTAGCCCGCGTTTCGCAGTAGCGTCGCGATGGTGATCTCGCTCCTCCGCAAATGCACCGGCGAATCCTCAGGAATCCAATCGCGCACGCCCACCCGCGTCGGGGTGCGGCCCGTCATCAAAGCCGTGCGCGACGGCGAGCAGTTGCCGTGGCCCGCGTAACAGCTCGTGAGTTTCAATCCCTCGCCGGCAAATTTGTCGAGGCTCGGCGTCTGGATGTCCTTGCAGCCGTAGCAAGCGAGATCGCCGTAGCCGAGGTCGTCGGCAAGAACGAGAACGATGTTTTGCCGATCCGCAGCGGATACGGCGAAAACGAGAAGACAGAGAGAAGCGATGATGGATGAGCATTGCATGGCAGCGAGGGAAACGATGATCGTGGTGGAAGCTTCCAATCCGCCCTTGCGTTTCCGCTTGCGAAGACCGGCCGGATGTCGCAATCACCGCGCATGAATTTTCAGAAGCCATTCGATCTCACGGGCCGCGTGGCCTTTGTGTCTGGAACCTCGCGCGGGCTGGGGGAGCGGTTCGCCGGCACTCTCGCCAGAGCCGGTGCTGATCTCGTCATCACCAGCCGCACGCTCGACTCCTTGCAAAAAATGAAGAACGAGGTGGAGTCGCTGGGCCAGAGATGTCTCGCCGTCGAGATGGATGTGCGCTCGCTGGAGAGCATCACCGCGGCGGTGCAGGCGGCGAAGGCGCACTTTGGGAAGATCGACATCCTCGTGAACAACGCGGGCTGCAACGTGCGCAAGCCGGCCACGGAGATCACTTGGGACGACTGGAATCTCGTGGTCGATACCAATTTGCGCGGCTCGTTTTTCGTCGCGCAGCAGGTGGCGAAGGAACTCATGATACCCGCCGGCTACGGCCGCGTGATCAACATCGGCTCGGTCACCTGTGTGGCGGGATACGCGGGCCTCGCGCCGTACGGAGCGAGCCGTGGTGGTGTGCGGCAGATGACGATGAGTCTGGCGCACGACTGGGGCGCTCACGGCATCACCGTCAATGTGCTCGCGCCCGGCTGGTTCAAGACCTCCCAGAACCGCGTGATGTATGAAGACGAAGGCTGGGTCGAGTATCTCTGCGAGCGCATCCCGCTCGGCCGCCCCGGCGCGATGGACGACCTCGAAGGCCCGCTGCTCTTCCTAGCCGCCGAGGAAAGCCGCTATGTCACAGGCCAGCTCCTGCTCATTGATGGCGGCATCTCAGTCGGCGCGACGCGTGCGTTGCCCAAGAAGTAAGCGAGGGGTCTTCGCCTCGGCGCATTTCACACTTCCTCTCGCTTTTCGTCTGCCAGCGGGCTAGATTTCCGACCGCAATTGTGCGGTTCTTAAATCATGTGTGGCATCGTTGGATACATCGGCAAAAGACAGGCAAGCCCCATCCTTTTGGACGGGTTGCGCCGTTTGGAATATCGCGGGTATGACTCGGCTGGCATCGCGCTTTGCAACGGCCACGGCATCGAGGTGCTGCGCCGCGCTGGCCGCATCGAAAATCTGAGCAAGCTGGTGGCGGAAACCAACCCGCGCGGCGAGGTGGGCATCAGCCACACGCGCTGGGCCACGCATGGCGCGCCGACCGATCAGAACGCGCATCCGCACCGCGACCAGTCAGGCCGTCTGGCCATCGTGCATAATGGCGTGATCGAAAACTACCAGCAGCTCCGCGACTGGTTGAAGAGCGAGGACCACACGTTCACCTCGGAGACAGACACCGAGGTGCTGGCGCATCTGATCGGGTACAACTACGACGCTTCTTCCGACCCAGATCCGATCCAGCGTCTCGTGCAAGCCGTGCAGACTTCACTCGGGCGGGTAAAGGGCACCTACGGCATCGCCGTGATGCATGAGGACGCGCCATCCGTCATCGTCGGCGCACGGCTCGGCAGTCCGCTCGTCGTGGGCCTCGGCACGGATGAGCATTTCCTGGCGAGTGATGTGTCGGCCATCGTGGCGCACACGAAGGATGTGATCTACCTCAACGACTACGATGTGGTGACGATCACGCGCGACGGCTTTGATGTGAAGCATCTCGAAGGCGGCGCGGCGCGCGTGACGGTGAGCCGCGTGGACTTCACCGAGGACGATGCGGAGAAGGGGGACTTCCCGCACTTCATGCTGAAGGAAATCTTCGAGCAGCCAAACTCGATCCGCAACGCGATGCGCGGCCGCCTTTCCCGCGATGAGGCGACGGCAGTGCTGGGGGGATTGCAAATGAGCCCGCAGGAGCTGCGGCAGGTGGACCGCATCATCCTCAGCGCGTGCGGCACGGCGTGCCACGCGGGAATGGTGGGCGAGTATCTCATCGAATCACTCGCGCGCATCCCGACTGAGGTGGAGATCGCGAGCGAGTTCCGCTACCGCAACGTGCCGACGACGAAGGACACGCTGCAATTCGTCATCAGCCAGAGCGGTGAGACGATCGACACGCTCGCGGCGCTGCGCGAGGCAAAGCGCAAGGGCCTCAAGGTCCTCGGCATCGTGAACAATGTGGCGAGCACCATCGCGCGCGAGACGGACGGCGGCATTTACATCCACGCAGGGCCGGAGATCGGCGTGGCGGCGACGAAGAGCTTCACCTCGCAGGTGATGGTGATGACGTTGCTCAGCCTGCTGCTAGGACGCATCCATCATTTGTCCAGCACCGACGGCATGGAGTTAATTGATGAGCTTGAGGCCATCCCCGACAAGATCACCGAGATATTGAAGCAGGCGGATCACATCAGGGAGATCGCCAACAAGTATGCGCATGTCGATGGCATGTTGTTCATGGGGCGCTTGATCAATTATCCCGTGGCGCTCGAAGGCGCGCTGAAGATGAAGGAGATCAGCTACATCTATGCGAGCGGACATCCCAGCGCCGAGCTGAAGCACGGCGTGATCGCGCTGGTGAAGCCGGAGCTGCCGAGCGTGTTCATCGCGCCGCACGACGCCGTGTTTGAGAAGAACATCAGCAACATCGAGGAGGTGAAGGCGCGCAAAGGGCCTGTCATCGCCGTGGCCACTGAAGGGCACCCGAACATCGAGAAGGTCGCTGACGATGTGATCTACATTCCGCGCTGCCCTTCCGCGCTGAGCCCGATGCTCACTGTCATCCCGCTCCAGTTGCTCAGCTACTACGTCGCCGTCGCCCGCGGCTGTGATGTGGACAAGCCGCGCAATCTGGCAAAAAGTGTGACTGTGGAGTGACGCGGGCCGTCCGCCACCTATTCGATGCCAACCAAGCAACCAACCAGACGCTTCATCCGCATTTGGGTCGCGGCGGGATGTGTGTCGGTGTGTTGCTCAGCAGTCGCGGGTGCGGCGAAGGCGAGTGAACCCTTCACGACGGGCGGCGTGATCATCGGCCAGCCCATGACATGGACCCCGGAGCACACGCCTGTGGATTTTCTGGATGTGGTGGGCCTGCAAACGAAAGCGCGTTGGCGCCAGCTCTACCGGGCGCCGCCGCCCACTCCATCCACCGACAGACCGCGCGCCGCGTTTGCGCTGGGCGCGCTCGTCGGAGACAGCCTGCTGGCGCTGCAGGCGGAAGATGTGCAGCAGTTCCGCAACACGAACCAAGACATCCTCGGCTACTGCCGCGTCCTTGGTTTGAGCGACAAGGTCTCACCCCGGCTGATGGCGATGGCGAAGCTGGCCGAGATGAGCAAGTGGGGTGACCTGCGACAGGAGGTCGTGGACGGGCACCAGGAGCTGACCCGCCTGCTGCGCGAGCAGCGCGACGAGGACCTGGCCATCCTCGTGGATCTCGGCGCATGGATGCGTGTGATCGAGGTTTCCTCCACGCTCGTCGCGGAAGCGCCCGAGACTTCCGTGAAGCCCCTGTGCATCGGCTCTGTGGATCTGCTCAAGGATTTGCGGCAGCGATTTTCCCAGTTGAGCAAGCGCACGCAGCAGCACGAGACGCTCGTGCAAGTGGTGGAGATGCTGGACTTCCTCATCCGAGGATGGTCGAATCCATCGAACCTGCCGCCGACGCAGGAATTCGTGGCGAAGACAAACGACAAGCTCAAGAGCCTCATGCGCAAGCTGACGCTAAAATGAGGCGCCCTCAGCCCACTGGCTTTTCCATCCAGTAGTCGTCCATGACGAAACCGCCGCCGATGTCTGTGACCACATCACCGGCAAATCGAAAACCGCGGCGCAAGTAGGCGCGGATGGCGGTGGCGTTGTTCTTGTTCACGCGAAGCTTGACGAAGCGGAGGCCTACGCGCGCGGCGGCGTGCTCCACCCAATCCAGCGCCAGGGCACCGGCGCCGATGCCGTGAAACTCCGGCAGCAGGTAGAGCTTGTGGAGGAAGGCGGACTTCTCCGCGCGAAGCGCCTCGAACGAAAGGTAGCCGGAAGGTTGGCCGTCGATCTCGATGAACGCGTAACACACGCCGCGGCGGTCCATCTCCTCCCACATGACGGCCACATCATAGTAGCGATCTAGCATGTGGCGGATCTGCTCTTCGGTGATGATTCCGGCGTAAGCACGCGGCCAGATGTGGCAGGCAAGTTTGCGCACGATCGCCAGCTCCATTTTGTCGGCAGGCCGCACGGTGACGCGGTGCCTGCCCGCTGGTTTGTGATGTCGCCAGTTTTGACTCCAGCGCAGCGCTTCATTCCAGGCACGGTCATCACTGAGCGACGAGAGCTGATGAAGCCGACGGCTGATCTCGTCGTGCGTGGGCTCGACCACACTTTCCCTCCGGATCTGCAGCCAGTCGCCGGGGAAGTCGTGGGGGTCGAGCAGCTCCTTGGCGAGATACCAGCAGGCCCACGCGCGCCAGGTGCGGAGTTCTTTCTTCGGCTCCACCATGCGGGATGCGAGGTGCTGAAAGTGCAGCCGCGGATTGCCGAAGAACTGCCCTTCCTGCCGATTCACCAAGAGCCAGGCCACCGCCTGATAAGGCAATGGGACGCGGCGCAGCACCTCATCGCCGTGATGAAGATCCGCCGCCATGGCACGACTGCACAGCAACAAGCTCTTGGCAGGAAATCCCTGCCGCCACAAGCTCTGCGCGTACATCAGCGCGGTCTCGTAGAAGAGCGGCCCGCGCTCTTGGCCGAGCGCCTCCATATCGAGATGCGAGCAGACATGTTCCGCCTCAGGCAGAAAGGGGCACGGCTTATTCCTCCAGTTAGAATCCATCGCAGACATCGTTTTGCGCCGCCGTCATCCACCCTGCACGGGCGGCATTACCGCGACCTCCGCGCCATCACGCAGACCGTCCCCCGGTTTTGCATAGACTTGGTCCACCGCGATGAGCAGGGAGCCATCCCAATCACGCAGCCGTGGCCAGCGCTCATAAAGATGCAGAAGGAGATCAGAAACGAAGGCCGCGTCGTGATGTAACGCCACTTCCACTTCAGCCACGTCTGTGATGTCGCGCAGGACGGAAAAGAACAGGACGCGAAGTTTCATGCGGGAGGCGTCAAGATGCCGATGCAGGGTAGATTGCGAAAACGGCCTTGAAAATCCATGCCGTATCCGACGACGAACTCGTCCTCGATCTCGAACCCCACGTACTCGGCCGGCACGTCGCGAAGTCGTTTCCTTTTCTTGCTGAGCAAAACGCCAGTACGTAGCGAGGCAGGCGACTGCTCGAGGATGCGGCACTGGACGGCGGCGAGCGTGAGTCCGGTGTCCAGAATATCATCGAGGAGGAGAACATGCTGCCCCCTCACATCCAGCGATGGCGGCCAGCTCAGCTTCAGCCCGCCGCTCGTTTGAGTGCCGCCATGATAACTGCTGGCCCCGAGCGTGTGCAGGCGCATCGGGAGGTCGATGCCGCGCAAAAGATCCGCCACAAAGAACAACCCGCCGTCCATGATTGCCACGACCGTGATGGCATTGCCGTCGAAGTCGGCGCGCACCTGCCGCGCCAGCATATCTACCCGCCGCTGGATCACCTCAGCATCTAGCAGCACGCGGTCGAGATCGGAGAGGATGCCTGTGAGGTTTGCTTTCATCGACAGAATTCATCCGCACGCCCGCAAGCAAGCGCTGGCAGTGCGGTGAATGCGGTGTTTCATAGAACAAATGAACCCGGCTGACAAACCAAACCTGCGCGACCTGCGCGTGAGCTACGAACTGGCGGCGCTCGAAGAGTCCGCCGCTCCACCGTCGCCCTACGATCTGTTTGAAGGCTGGCTGCATGACGCCCTCGCACACGAACTGCCTGAACCCAACGCTGCAACACTGGCAACGGTGAACACAGACGGCGCTCCGAGTGTGCGCACCGTTTTACTGAAGGGCTTCGATGAGCGGGGTTTTCACTTCTTCACGAATTATGAGAGCAGGAAGGGCAAGGAGTTAGTGGCGGACCCGCGCGGCGCTTTGCTTTTTCTTTGGGCTGACCGGCACCGGCAGGTGGCGCTGCGCGGCGTGGTCACAAGGCTGCCCCGCGCCGATGCGGATCAATATTTTGCGAGCCGGCCCTACGGTCATCAAATCGGTGCCTGGGTCTCGGAGCAAAGCGCGGTGATCCCAGACCGGCACTGGCTCAAATGTCGGGAAGCGGAAACTCGCGCGCGGTTTCCCGATGGCTCCGTGGTGCCCTGCCCTCCGTTTTGGGGTGGCTTTGCACTTCTGCCACACGAAATGGAATTTTGGCAGGGCCGGGTGAGCCGGCTGCACGACCGGCTCCGCTACACTCGAAGCGGGAGCGCCTGGACGATCTCGCGGCTCAGCCCATGACACGGCGATGGTTGCTTTACAGTCCGAGGCGTGATCTTTTGAGCGATGGGAGTTCCTTCATCGTCGCACATCCGCATGTTCATCGTTCTTTTGGGCATGAGTTTCTGCGCATGTCCCGGCGCGGATTTGAAGACCGTGCGGGCCACACCCATTTCGATCACCGACACCGCAACGTTGAAGGCGCATGTGGGGAAATCCGCGACCGTGACCGGCGTGGTGAGCCGCGTGGGCATGTCAAAGACAGGCTTCATCGTTTTTATCAACTTTGAAGGCGTGGCAGCCGGAGGTTTCACCGCAGTGGTGAAATCGGAGAATCTCTCCGACATCGAAAAGACGGCAGGCTCGAACCTCGACGCTGCTTTGCCGGGAAGAAGGATTTCCGTAGCGGGAAGCGTGTCTCTCTACAATGACGCGCCGCAAATCGAGATCGCGGATGGGAATCAGATCAAGGTGAGCCGTTGAGCAGCGCTACGATCAAAGCGCATTTTCAGCGCTTTATGAACTGTGTGCCCATTCAGAAACCTGCTCGGGTACCATCTCCGTGCGGAGTCTGGGAGTCATTCAAGAAAGCCCCGCCTCAAAAGCATCACAAGCGCCAAGCATACCGAGAGCGGAAACACGACTAACTCGAGAAATTTCCTCGCCCTGCGCTCTTCACTGCTCACTCCGGTGATTTCCTGCGCCTTCACTCTGTCGATCAATTCATCCTCCGGCTCAACCAGGGAGCCGGCGGACGCAAGAAGGCTGGAGGACAGTGATTCTGAACGCTCTACACCGCGAACGCTCGCACGATGCGCGTTCATCGCCTTCGAACCGCTAGAATAGGAAGCCTGACCTGACACAGCCCACCCCGTGGCCAAGGCCACCAACACCAGAGCCTTCCGAGCCACACTCATACATACTGTTGAAGCCATCTTGAGCATATTACGCCTAATACCGACGACCTCGGTATATGGTCGTTCGGCATTATTCTCAATAGCCATGACACGGGATGACGGCTGGCGCAAGGCTCGAATTGAAGGGGTTGCTGGGCTTTGATGCACAGGCCCATTTGTTCATTGAGCTTTGTTAAATTTTTGGTAAGCTTGACTTTTTAATCGATCACCTTTTGTCACATGAACGGAACTCGCCTCCAGCGCTCTCGATCCACCGAAGAAACCGACTCAGCATGGGACGACGTGTTCGGGATTCTCATGGTCGGGAGCGCCATTCTCTACCTGCTCGCCCTGCTTTCGTACGATCCGCGTGACCTTCCCGTCTGGAGTCATCTCAGTCCGTCCGACCAGACCAATGCTGTTGCCCAAAATTTCGTCGGCCGCATGGGCGCGCTTGCAGCGGGGTACTCTTTGTTCCTGCTCGGAGCTGCCACCTACCTCATCCCTTTTTGCATGACTTGGTTCGGCGTGTGCAAGCTCCACTCTAAGCTGCGCCTCACCCTGCGGTCGTGGCTCGGAGTGGTGCTCATCGTTCTGAGTGCTGCGGCTTTGCTTCAGATTCAGGGTTGGCTTCAGTGGCGTGACGAGCTCACGCCGTTGGGCGGGGGCGGAGGGGTGGGGTATTTGATCGGGAGCGTCATTTTCCACAACCTTCTCGGCAAGGTGGGCTCGACCATCGTTCTGGTGCTGTGCTATTTCATCGGACTGGTCTTTGTGACAGGCCTGCATCCGCTCGATGTCCTGACCGGATTGAAGAACCAGATCCCAAGACTCGTCGCCCAATGGCGCATGAGACAGGCATACGCCGGGGCATCTGTCACCACCATTCCTGTAGGGCACAGCCTGCCACCACCCGTGGAGAACGCTCCCCGACGCAAGCGTGTGGTGGCACCTCAGCGCGCAGGCGACGTGGCGACGGAACCGATCGCGGGCGAGAAGCTCACGACCCATGAACTACCGCTCGACTTCAACCCACCCCCCCCGCCGAAGATCATCGACGCGTCCGCACCCCGGCTGCCGGGTAAATCGGATAAGCCGGCTCTCGCCGAAGTCTGGGAGAAGAAGCGTGCGCAGAAACTTGAACAAAGCTCGACCGCTCCGATTGGAAGCCTCACCGACCTGTTCAAGGACTATCGCCTTCCGAGTCTCGAGTTGCTTCAGTGGCCGCAGACTAACGACCACCACCCTGCTGATCGTCAGGCGCTGCTGGACACGCAGGCCACCATCGTCCGAACGCTCGCCAGTTTCAGCATCAACGTCACACCTGGCGACATCACCCGTGGTCCCGCGATCACCCGTTTCGAGGTTCGTCCCAGCGATGGCCTCCGCGTGAGCAGGATCGCAAACCTTGACGCGGACCTAGCCCGCGCCACAAAGGCAGAGCGGATCAACATCCTTGCCCCGATCCCCGGCAAGGACACCGTTGGCATCGAATTGGCCAACTCCGAGAAAGTCATCGTTCCCATCCGCGAGTTGCTTGAGGACGATGCTTTTCAAAATGGCAAGGCCCGCCTTCCTCTCGCCCTCGGCAAAGATGTTTACGGAAAAACGATCATCGGCGACCTCGCTGCGATGCCCCACCTCCTGGTCGCCGGCGCTACCGGCAGCGGCAAGAGCGTGTGCATCAACAGCATCGTCACCAGTCTGCTCTGCCGCTTCGCGCCTGACGAGCTCCGTTTCATCCTCATTGATCCGAAGGTCGTTGAAATGCAAACGTATGCGAACCTCCCGCATCTCGCATTGCCCGTGGTGACGGACCCGAAGAAAGCCCTCATGGCGTTGCGGTGGGTCGTGCGTGAAATGGAGACCCGGTACCAAATCTTCGCGCAGGAAGGCTGCCGTAACTTCGAGGTCTTCAACAATCGGAATCGAAAGAAAGCCGCCGCTGCCGGCATCGCGGCACCCACGCCTGTGGCACGCCTCGCCACCGAGCCGCCTGCCCTGGATGCAGCACCAAAGCCGAGGAAGCCCGCTAAAGAGATCACGCCCGAGATGATCGCGGACATGGATGACAGTGAAATTTTCAACGTCAGCCTGTCCGGCCCCGCCGAAGAATGGGCCAGTGACGCCTCACCACCGCCCCGCGCGAAGCAGGCGCTCGTCATCCCCGACACGATGCCCTACATCGTCGTCATCATTGATGAGCTTGCCGACTTGATGCAGACCGCCCCGGCCGACATTGAAGTCGCCATTGCCCGCATCACCCAGATGGCCCGAGCAGCGGGCATCCATTTGATCGTCGCCACGCAAACGCCGCGCGCCGACGTCATCACAGGCGTCATCAAGGCCAACGTCCCATCTCGCATTGCGTTTCAAGTCGCTTCGGCACTCGACAGCCGCGTCATCCTAGACCGCAAAGGCGCTGAGAACCTCGTGGGCAAAGGTGACATGCTTTATGTCCCGCCCGGCGGATCACAGCCCATCCGCTCCCAAGGCGCGCTCGTCACCGACGACGAGATCCATGGACTGGTGAAACATTGCGAAGACCAAGGCAAGCCAATCTACGACGCAGCTACCGAGGCCGGTGCCACGGCCTTTGACGGTGACGAATCCGAGGGCGGCACCTCCGCAGAGGAAGAAGAGACGCTCGAAAAATGTCTGGAGGTCGTGCGGCAGGAAAAGAAGGCCTCCACGTCCCTCTTCCAGCGCCGTCTTCGCCTCGGCTACGGTCGCGCCGCCCGGATGATGGACCTGCTAGAAGACCGCGGCATCATAGGCCCCGGCGATGGGGCAAAACCGCGGGAGATCCTCGTCGATCTCGGATAGCAGCCTGTCCGCAGCCACGCTCGTTGCGCCCAGCTTCCGGGGCGCCCCGAGCCACACAACATTGCTCATTTCCATGAGCACTTGCCAATGGCACGACCACCGGGCGCTCCTTCGATCCTGTGAATCGCGATCCATCGGACGAGGATGGTGCCACGACACTGGCTCCGAATCGAGATCACCAGCGCCGACGGCGCAGCAGCATCGTGAAACCAATGCTTGCCATGAGAATGGCTCCTGATGGCTCCGGCACGGGTGTGAAATTTCCTGCGAGGACACTGTTTCCGAGGGCGGCACCGACGGCCTGGGCATCCGTGACCGAAGTCGCGAAGTGATTGCCGGAGTAAACGCCAGCCAGTCCAGCCTCGCTGCTGGCTTGGCTGAAGCTGGTGTAGTTCCGAGTGAGCACGACGGAGCCGTTGCCGAAAATGTCGCTGTCAGCGGCAAAGGCCGTCGCGTCTCCGAAGAAATTTGCGAGCACAGCTCCAGCGGCGGCGGCGAAGGCTGCCTGAGATGAGAGATACTCGGGAGAGTTGCGCGAGGCGATGAGCGGCGTCCATAGCGGATCGGCACCGGTGAGCGGGTTGTTGTCGATGTTCGGGCTGAAGGGGTCGCTCTCGTATTCGATCGCTGTTTGCGGCCGCCAGAGATCGGTCTGATAAATGGCTTTGAACGCAGAAATGCCCACGTCTGCCAGGGACACGTTGAGCGCAGCCAGCAGCCTTGCGTTTTCTTCCAGGGAGTAATTGAACGCCCCCGCGACATCGGTCGCGATGTTGTTCCACATTCCAGGCTGGGTGACCGTTCCTACGCCAGCATCCCAGAAGTAGGCGGTATCGGTCTGGTCAGCGGTGCGCACACCGCTGTTCTGACTCCCGCCGAGATCCTTCACCTGATTGTAATCGGCGGCATAAGTCGCTGTGGTCAGGTAACCGATAAGCGTGGCATTCGGGGCTGCATTCAACACTGCGCTGAGCGTAATGGTGCTGGGATCTCCCGGATCGTAAGCAGCGGGTGTGGACGGCAGAAATGAGGACGCGCTCGCAATGGCGAACGGGGTGACGTCACCCCACGATGGATAGAGCGGCTGTTGCACATTTGGATCTGTCGGCTGCCAGTGCCCTAGATTGGAAGAGTTATACGGAGATTGGGCTCCGGCTGAGCCATCACCACTGCGCCACGTGATGAGTTCGTTTGCCACTGAGCTTCCCCAAGCCAAGCCGTCGGCGACGGCCTGTGAGTTCCCCAAAGCGGTGAGGTGCGTGCTATATTGGGTTTCCAACGCACCCCCCGGGCCGGCAAGCGTTGGGAACAGGCTCTGCATCACCGTGTAAGCGGCCGAAGTGGCGGCAGCCCCGATGTCGGTCCCGAGTGGAGCCGACCCCGTCGGGCCCGTGTAGGAGCTGTATGAGTAGATTTGATATTGGTGAGTAACGCTCTCGATCGCATTGTAAACCGCGGTATGCATTAACGCCAAATTTCGCGCCGCATAGGGCGACTCAGTTCCCATGGCATCAATGGCGCTGAGGATCTGCGAATTCCAATCGGTGACGATGTCCGCATCAGCCGGTCTGGTCAGGACCAGCCCCATGGCAATGGCCACATAGATAGGGCGAAAAGAGATTTTCATGGCGTTACGGGTTAAAGCTAACACGATTGTATCCGAAACTCAATATTTATTATAAATGTAAGAAATATGTGAGAGGCTTCTGGGAAGGATATCCGCAGCGTTTTCGCTCCCTACCATTGCCGTTGACCGGCAATGTGTCACCCGCCACACTGGCCGCCACAATGACAGGGGTGTCCCAGGTGCGAGGGACTGAGATTCTGCCACGGCAGAAGACCCTCCGAACCTGATGCGGGTCATGCCGTCGAAGGGAGTCGGTTGGACAAATCTCGGTACTTTGCACCGGCGGACTCAGCCCTTTGAGCCAGCAACCCGCAAACTACGCAACGCCATGATCGCCACCACAGATTCCTTCGAGGCTCACAGCAGTGAGCAACTCCCGAACAGCGCCCGCATCTACGTCGAGGGCCAGATCCACAAGGACCTCCGCGTGCCGATGCGCGCGATTACTTTGTCGCCCACCAAGAGCTTCAATGGCCGCATCGAGATGAACGATCCCGTCCGCGTCTATGACTGCTCCGGCCCCTGGGGAGATCCCACCTTCAAAGGCGACTCCTCCGAAGGCCTCCCGCCCCTCCGCGAAAAATGGATCGCCGCCCGCAACGACGTCGCCGCCTACGACGGCCGCGAAGTGAAGCCGCAGGACAACGGCTACCTTTCCGGCAAGCACGCCGAATTTGCCAGCACCGCCGAGCGCAACCGCCTCGTCGAATTCCCCGGCCTCAATGGCGAACGCCGCCGCCCACTCAAGGCTACTGGCCACCCCGTGACTCAGCTTTGGTATGCCAAACAAGGCATCATCACCCCTGAGATGGAGTTCATCGCGATTCGCGAGAACATGTATCGCTCCAAGATCGCCGACTTCACCCACGACATCGTCCGTAACGACCTCGACAAACAGCACGTCGGCTCCTCCCAGGTCCAGACCGACTACACGCCCGGCATCTTCAAGCGCTTCCCCCAGCGCATCCCGAAGGAAATCACCCCCGAGTTCGTCCGCAGCGAAGTCGCCGCCGGACGCGCCATCATTCCCGCGAACATCAACCACCCCGAGCTGGAACCGATGATCATCGGCCGCAACTTCCTCGTCAAAATCAACGCCAACATCGGCAACAGCGCCGTCGCCTCCAGCATCGAAGAAGAAGTCGAAAAAATGCGCTGGGCCACCAAATGGGGTGCCGACACCGTCATGGACCTCTCCACCGGCAAGAACATCCACGCCACGTGTGAATGGATCCTGCGCAACAGCCCCGTGCCCATCGGCACCGTGCCCATTTATCAGGCACTCGAAAAAGTGAATGGCAAA
Organism: Verrucomicrobiaceae bacterium; assembly: GCA_031411695.1. Classification (GTDB taxonomy): domain Bacteria; phylum Verrucomicrobiota; class Verrucomicrobiia; order Verrucomicrobiales; family Verrucomicrobiaceae; genus JAIBCL01. Next base: position 316 of record JANOBO010000226.1, on the reverse strand, counting down.
GCCGAAGACCTCACCTGGGAACTCTTCCGCGACACCCTCATCGAGCAGGCCGAGCAAGGCGTCGATTACTTCACCATCCACGCCGGCGTCCTGCTGCGCTTCGTCCCCATGACCGCCTCCCGCATGACCGGCATCGTCAGCCGCGGCGGCAGCATCATGGCCAAGTGGTGCCTCGCCCATCACAAAGAAAACTTCCTCTACACCCACTGGGACGACATCTGCGACATCATGGCCGCCTACGACGTCTCCTTTTCCATCGGCGACGGCCTCCGCCCCGGCAGCATCGCCGACGCCAATGACAAAGCCCAGTTCGGCG
>JANOBO010000225.1:0-12081 GCA_031411695.1 Verrucomicrobiaceae bacterium | reverse complement strand
GCGGCCACCCCGCCGCCAGGCCAGCGGACGATGGGCTTGATTCGTTTCATATGTCCTAATGATAGGAGCACACAAAAACGGCAGCAACTGCACAGTGCATGTTTGTGCGCCCCGACCCATTCCGCCTCACCAAGCATGAACGTCCTGACCCATTTCAAGCCTGGTGGCTGCTATTCGGACCATTTCAAGCTATGATCGCTGTCTCAAAAGACCTTGCGTGGTATGTTTGGCTTGTTTCTCCATCGGCCGCGCAGGCTCCAGCGTCACTCCGTGCGCGCTTATCCACCACATCACCACGAGCCCCCCTCTGTGCATTTGTTTCTTTAACTGGCGCGTGACATCGATGTGGGTTTGCTGGCGCCAGCCTGATCACCGTCATGAAAACACACGCCCTCATTCTCGCGCTCTGCGCGCTCCTTTGCCCGGCGGCTGATGCCGCTCCCGCGCGACCGAACATCCTGGTCATCCTGACCGATGATCTAGGTCGCTCAGACCTCGGATGCTACGGCGGCGAGATCGCGACACCTAACCTCGATGCGCTGGCAAAGGGCGGGCTGCGCTTCACGCAGTTCTACAACACCGCGCGCTGCTGGCCCACGCGCAGCGCGCTTCTCACCGGATACTATGCGCAGCAGATTCACCGCGATGCCTTGCCGACGATCGGCGGCGGCGGCCAAGGCACGCGTCAATCCTGGGCGCGGCTGCTGCCGGATTTTCTTCGCCCGCTCGGCTACCGTTCCTACCACTCGGGAAAGTGGCATGTGGACGGCCAGCCGGTCGCGCAGGGATTCGACCGCTCCTATCTTTTGCAGGATCAAGGGCGGCACTTCAGCCCGCGCGTGCATTTTGAGGACGATGTGAAGCTGCCGCCGGTGGAGCCGGGCACCGGTTTCTACGGCACGGTGGCCATCGCGGATCATGTCATCGCGCATCTCAAGGAACACGCCGACAAATTCCGCGCGCAGCCGTTCTTCGAGTACATGGCCTTCACCGCGCCGCACTTTCCGCTGATGGCGACGCCGGAGGACATCGCGCGCTACAAGGGTGCCTACAAGCTAGGCTGGGACGTGACGCGCGAGGCGCGGTGGCGGCGCGCGAAGGAGATGGGCGTCGGTGGTGATGTGCTCTCCGATGTGGAGCGCGATGTGGGGCCACCTTATGAATACCCCGATGCAATCCAAAAGCTGGGCGCTGGCGAGACGAACCGCCCCCTGCCCTGGAGCGAGCTGACCGAGGCGCAGCGCGAGTTTCAAGCGATGAAAATGTCCATCCATGCGGCAATGATCGACCGCATCGACCGTGAGACGGGCCGCGTGCTGGATCAGCTCCGCGCGATGGGCGCGTTTGAGAACACGCTCATCTTGTTTCTCTCCGACAATGGCGCGAGCGCCGAGATCATGGTGCGCGATGGCGGGCACGATCCTGCCGCAGCGCCAGGCTCGGCGGGCAGCTATCTTTGCCTCGGGCCCGGCTGGTCATCGGTGGCGAACACGCCATTCCGCCGTCACAAAACGTGGGTGCATGAGGGCGGCATCTGCACGCCGTTCATCGCGCACTGGCCAGCGGGAATCTCCGCGCGCGGCGAGCTGCGGCACAATCCGGCGCACGTCATCGACCTCGTGCCGACTCTGCTCGAAGCGGCGGGCGGCATGAAGCCGCAGGAGTGGAAAGGCGAGCCCATCCCGCCTGCGCCGGGCCGCAGCCTGATGCCGGTGTTTGCGAAGGACAACACGGTCGCCCACGATTCTCTCTGGTGGCTCCACGATGGAAACCGCGCCGTGCGCGTGGGCGATTGGAAGGCCGTCTCCGCAGGCAAGGACGGCGCGTGGGAGCTTTACGATCTCAAGGCGGACCGCGCGGAAACGCAGAACCTCGCGGCACAGCTTCCTGAAAAAGTCACGGAACTCGTGGCCGAGTGGAACAGGCGCACGGCGGAATTCACCGCGCTGGCTGCGAAGACCGCGCCACCACCTGGCAAGAAATCCAAGCGCGGCGCGGCGAAGGAAGAATGAGCGGCCTGCCTTACGCTGCCGTGACGAGCGGTCGCGTGACGCGCTTCCAGAAGAAGTCGAGTTCGCGCGCGACAACGCTCATGACCTGCGCGGGCTCGGCATTGATCACGCCGGTCTCGGCCTCCTTGATCATGCGCTGCATGGCGTAAAGGGCGGCGATGCTCCGCGTGTCGAGGTGGATGGCGTCGATGTGATCGCGCAGCTCCGACGGGAAGACCTCGCCGACATTGAGCTGGGACCACGTGGCGCTGTCGCGGTCGCTCTTGAACGCCGCGATCTTGAATTGGGATGGGGTCTCGCCACTGCTGGCGGCAGCCTCGGCATTGGCGGCCTGCCGTCCGGCGCCAAAGAGCGCGAGCGTCTGCCAGTAGCGGCGGTCGGAGAAATCACAGAGCCCGAAGAGAATCTCGGAGCCCTTCAAGGTCCACCGCGCGGCGGTGCGGCCGGTGAGGCCGGGCATTTCCACTTCATCGTAATGCACGAGCGGGAAACGTTTGCCGGCGAGCGCGACGAGGTCGGAGAGCTTCGAGAGATCGAGCTGGCGGGACTCGGCCTCGGCGGCCATTTGCAGCCGCAGCGCCTCAAAGCGGCCGAGCAAAACATCGCGCGCCGATGTTGCCGTGCGCGGGATCGCGGCAGAAGGCGGAGGAGCCACATGACTTCCATTCGCAGGCGGCTGGCGATCCTGCCCTTCCGCGGAGCGGAGTTTGTCGAGCATCTCGCGGAGTTTTTCAAAAGCGCCCGCACTGCGCGCCGAAGCGGCCGAGCCGAGCGTTTGAATCGAGGCGACAGGCGCTTCTGGATCGGCAGGCACCTCGGGCGGCGGCGGCACGATGTCATTTTCCAACGGCCGATCCAGCTGATGCGCGGACGGCGGCGGGAGCGGCGGGAGATCGTTCTGCGGCAGCGCGGCCACGGGTTCCGACAGCCCTTCCGCCACGCGGCGCATGTAATCACCCATGTCGGGATCGAAGACGGTGACGTCTCCGCGCGGCGCGGTGGGTGCGACCGGATGCTCTTGAATGACAGGGAGCAGCACCGATTCATCGCTGAGCGGCTCTTCAAAATCAGCCATGCCGCTGTCCACGGAATGCTGGAACATGCCCCACTGCTGCGCGCAGTGGCGGAGGAACACACGAGCCGAGACCGAGCCGAGCGGCCTGCCGAGAAAGTGGCGCTTCACATCGACGAACTTTTGGAACTTCGCCGCCTCATCCTCGGGAATGCCGGCCTGCAACAGACGCAGCCGCACGAGTTCCGCGGCATCATCGGCACCGAGGCCGCGCAGCAGCACCTGGGATGCCGTCAGCCGGTCCTCCACCGCGCTGGGGAGATGGTGGCCGAAGGTCGCCTGCCACACATCTTGATTGAGGCTGAGAACGACATGCACGCCGTCGAGTTCTGTGAGATCCAACAACAGCATGGCAATGCGGAGCCCAGCCTGCTCGTTTCGGTAAAATCCATCGAGATGATCGACGAGCACAATCACCGGCCGCCAGATGGCCAGCATCCGCAGCCACATCTCACATCCCTCTCCTGCGCCGCTGGAAGCCAGCGCGCGGAGTTCATCGACGCTGCGGGCATCTCCTTCGCTGGCGACGGCTAGCACAGCCTGCACCCATTTCTCAACGTCGCCGCCGTGGCCGCGGCCCATCGAGGCGACGGCAATCTCTGCCAGTGGTTTCCGTAATTGGGCGATGTGCTTGCGCAGCCAGTCACCGATGAGCCGGGCGGACCCTTGCTCGGAAAAAATGTCGCCCGGATCCGTCGAGAGCACGCGCACAGCCTGTTCGGGATTCGCGCATGGCAGACGTCCATCCTTGATGAGCCGCAGCAGCAATGACGCGCAAACGCCAGCAGATGCCTCACGCAGACGCGACCATCCCTGCCGGCTCCCTGGGGCACGCGACAGCGCCTCCACACCGCGCAAGCCGACCGCGCTGCGGCCGATGTTGTCTTCCAACCGAAACGCCAGCGGCACCAGCGTGACCTGGCCTCCGGTCGCTGCCGCCACACGGCCGAGCAGATGCGTTTTCCCGTAACCCGCGCGCGGGGCGGTCAGCAACATCAGCGGACTCCCCACGCCGCGCCCCGACTGAAGATGCCTCTCGTCGATGGCTGAGGCGATCTGGCCCACCACGTCGCGGTTCATGCCGGACACCGAGCGCGCCTCATCGACGCCTAGCGGATCCGCACACACATCAGCGGCAAAGGGATTGGGCGGGGCGCGTTCAGGCAGAGCTTCCGCACCGACCGCATCAGTTGCGGAGCGGGAAGTCGAATGAAGATCTGGGGAGTGTCCAAAGTCAGCCACAAAAACAAGGAAACGGGGATTATTTCAGGAATAGTCGGTTGCGGTATTTATATCAACTGGGGCCACTAGGAAAGGGCAATTTGCATAACTTGGAATTCTTCTCGTAATTGCGAGGCACTCGACAGCGGGTCCCTGATGCGACGAGCCGGGCTCGCTCACCGAAATTCTAAACGACACTTGGACGCCTGTGGTTTAGGGTCGCCGCCCCATGTCCGACATCACCCAAAACCTCTCAAACCCCGTCAACACCTTCGTCTATGGCTTCCTCCTCGGCTCCGTGTTTCTGCTCATGGCGCTGTGGAATCACTGGAAGACAAAGCGCGAGTTCGGCCGCTACAAGACCCACCTGTCCGACAAACTCGAGCTCGACTCGCGAAACGTCCAGGAGCTGAACAAGGAGCGCACTCGGCTGACACAGGAGAACGAAAATCTGCGCGTCCAGATCGCGCGGCTGAATGAGCGTCCGGACAACAAGATGCAGCGCGAACTGGAGATTCTCTATCGCGCCGAGAAGCACATGATGATCAACGCCCCCGGCTTCGCGCCGGCCTGGGAGATGGCCAAAACGCAGGGCGCGTCCACGCTCCAGGGTGAAGAGAGCGGGCAATCGTTTCCGCAACGGATCTTCCGCAAGCTGATCGGCTCCCCAACTCCCGGCGGCCCCACGACGGCGACGCTGGAAAATGGCAGCGCGAATGGCAGCAACGCGAAGAACGCCGAGGCAGGAGCGACCGCAGCCTGAACTGCGTGCGGCGATGCGGCGTCACTCGATGCCGCAGGAATGAAGACGGCATCATTCGATGAGGCTGGAATGAAAGCGAAACGCGGCCGCGTTTCCTGCTGCTCATTCCCTGCCCCATCATGAAATTCACTCCGCTCGCCTGCGCTCTTCTCATCGCCTTCATCACCACCGTCCTCGCGGAAACCGCCCGCCCGGTGCCGCCACCTCGCACGCCGGAATCTGCGATCACCCCGGTGGACCTGAGCAGGAGCGGACGGCACAAACAATTTCTCGAGCGCGCGAAGGACAAGACCATCCCCTTGGTTTTCCTTGGCGATTCCATCACCGACTTCTGGCTGCGAGATGACGGCCAGCATGGCAAGCCGGTGTGGGATCAATTTTATGCCAAGCGCAACGCCGCCGACTTCGGCGTCTCCGGCGAGCACACCGAGCACACGCTCGGCCACATCGCTGGTGGCGTACTCGATGGCCTGAATCCGAAGGTCGTCGTGCTCATGATCGGCACGAACAACATCGGCCACAACCCCGCCGACAAACCTGAGTGGGCCGCCGCAGGTGTGGCTAAGATCGTGGAAACCGTGCATCAGAAACTGCCTGCCACGAAGGTCCTTTTGCTGGCGACATTCCCTCGCAACGGGAAGGACTCTGTTTTCCGCAAGGCCGTGGAGGGGATCAACGCGATCATCAGCAAGCTCGACGATGGAAACACCACGCGCTTCCTCGACCTCACCTCGAAGTTCCTCGATGCAAACGGGGAGATCCCCAAGGACGTGATGCCCGACGGTCTGCACCCAAACACCAAAGGCTACCAGATCTGGGCCGAGGCGATGGAGCCGCTGCTCAGCGAGATGATGAAATAAATTTGGACTCAACTGCCCTTTCCTCATGAAGCTTCATCTGTCCCTCACTCTCCTCGCGTGCATCGCATCCGCCGCCGATCCGGTGCCGCCGTTCATCGGCTCCATCGAGCGTCTTGATCCGGCGCTGGACAAACTCATCGCCCACGATGCACGAGTTGAACTGCTCGCCTCCGGTTTCAACTGGTCCGAGGGGCCCGTGTGGTTCAAGGGAGGACTCGCCTTCTCTGATGTGCCCGAGAACACCGTTTTCATGTGGAAGGAAGGGGAGACAACAGCGTCGGTTTTTCTCCGGCCAAGCGGATCGACCAAGCCGGAGGGCGGCCCGGGTTCAAACGGGCTCGCTCTCGATGCAGATGGGAACCTCATTCTCTGCCAGCACGGTGACCGCCGCGTGGCGCGACTGGAGCGCGACGGGACTTTCACGACGCTCGCCGCGCGTTTCGGTGATCATTTGCTCAACAGCCCGAACGATCTCGTCGTCGCGAGCAACGGGGACATTTTCTTCACCGATCCGCCTTACGGACTGGCGAACAAGGCATGGCGCGAGCTTGAGGAGAACGGCGTGTATCGGCGAGCGAAGGACGGCACGCTGACGATGATCATCAAGGATCTCACGTTTCCGAACGGAATCGCGCTGAGCCCAGACGAGAAAACTCTTTCTGTCGCCGTGTCCGACCCGGCGGCGACTTGCGTCATGGCCTACGATCTCAAGTCGGACGGCACCGTTACAAATGCGCGCGTCTTCTTTGATGCGCAGCCGCTCAAGTCCAAGGAACGCAAAGGCGGCTGCGACGGTCTCAAGGTCGATCAGCTCGGCAATGTGTGGACCACCGGCCCCGGCGGCGTGCTGATCATCTCGAAGGAAGGCAAGCAGCTCGGCACGATCCTTACGGGTCAGGCGACGGCAAATTGCGCATGGGGCGATGACGGCAGCACGCTTTACATCACCGCCGACATGCATCTCGTGCGCGTGCGCACGCTGGTGAAAGGCTTCGGCTTCCGCGCGTCCAAGTAGCGCACGGGCTCACCGCGCAAACTCAAACAGCACAAACTCCCAGCCCTTCCCGCCCGCATCGTCAGTCAGCGGCTCCTTCAGTCGCGTCTCTCTCACCAGTGAGCCGTAGCGATGCTCGAGCACCTTGAGATTCGCCTCGCTGTTTTTCGCCGGTGTCATCACCCAGCGCGCGGACTTCGGCAGCTCATCTGCATCCGCGATCTCACGGCAGCCTGGCCCGAGATAAAACGGCCACATGCGTTCCGGCGTGCGGAAGAGCACCATCTGCGGCGCCTCTCCCGTCAGCGCGGTCACCTTCCGGGCGAAGGGTCGCAATTCGTCTTCGCCAAACGTCTTCGCGTCGAGCAGGGCTGCATACACGCTCATCGACACAACCGCGAAAACCGTTACTCCCGCGATCCAGAGACGACAGCGTCTCCACTGAAGCGCCGGCAGCCGCATCATCGCCGCCGCCACGAGCAATGCGGCAACCGTGTTCAAAGGAAGCATGAACCTCGGGCGCGATGAAGGCAGGACGGCGATCACCAAAAAGGCGACGACGAGGCCTTTGCGAAGCCCCACCAGCATCGCGTTTTGACGAGCGTCGCCCGAATCGGGAAGCGGAAGCTTCCACACGAGCGGCAGCAGCAATGCCCACGGGAGAAAGTTCACGAGGCTCTGCGGAATCTGAAGAAGCCAGCTCGCGAAGCTGAACTCCCCGAAGCCCAGCCGATGCGTGATCTGGCTCATCCACACCTCGCCGGAGTCCTGCTGCGGATTGTGGCCGCTGTTTAAAATCGCCCACCACGACCAGGTGATAAAAAACAACAAAAGGCCGCACGCATGCCGCCAGGAGAACAGCTCGCGCATCCTTCTCTCCTGAACCAGCACAGCAATGACGATGACATAGAAGTACCAGACGTGAGGCGGCCCCTTCATTAGAAACCCGAGCCCCAGCGCGAAGCCGGAGACACACCACGCCGCCAGCTTTTTCTCCCGCCACCAAAGCGCAATCCACGACACGATCGCGATGCCGAACATCGCACAATACAGCGCCTCGATCTCAGCGAGCCGGCCTTTCTCGATGAAGCCGATGTTCGTCAGCGTCATCAGCGCCGCGGCCAGCGCGCCGTGGCCGCCGAGGAAATCCCGCATCGCCACCGCCACGACCAGCGCCAGCAGAAGCACACCGAGCACGCTCGGCAGCCGCACGGTGAACTCATCCATACGTCCCGTCGCCATCGTCGCCGCCGCAGTCGCCCAATTGATTCCCGGCGGCTTGCGGTTGTACACTTTCCCCGCCGAGCGCGGCACGATCCACTCTCCCGTCTGCATCATCGTCCGCCCCGGCAGGACGCGACGTGCCTCCTCGCCCTTCAACTCACGTGTGCCCAGTCCGATGAGATAAATGCCAGCCCACGCCAGGAGGACGATTGCGAAAACTGGGAGGAGCTTCATTCGGGATCGGAGCGATTTGCACTCGAAACGGATGATCTCGGATTTCGGGCGTGTGCTCAGTAGTCAGTTCTTCATCCGTGGCAACTGACATCTGTCGCACGCGCTGAAACAAAAGCGCCACCATCAATCAGGCATTGCCAAAGCGTGTCAGTTTTTGATACAACGGGCCTTGTCTCCCATGAAAACCTCCGTCGTCGTTCTCCTCGTCCTGCTTGTCGCGGTCATTTCTTTTGGGGGCTGGATGCTCTCCCGACCCGACCCTCTCAATGGCAAGATGGTCAGTCTCGAGAAGGAGCTGACCGAATCGCGCGCCGAGATAACAAAGCTCCAAGACGAGATCGCCACGCAGAAGAAACAAGCTGCCGCACGCACGCTGGCGAGCAACGCCGCTGCGACCCTTGCGGCGGGAAAACCAAACGTCGGCGCGCCCGCCAAAGACGGAAAGGCAACCGCGGAGGAATCCGGGAAGGACCCGCTGACCGCCGCGCGCAGGATGATGGATAATCCGGCATTGAAGGAGCTGATGCAAAATCCCGCGATGAAGGAGATGATGAAGCAGCAAAGCCTCGCGCGGCTCGACTCGAAATACGCGAGGCTGTTTGATCACTTCAACCTCAATCCCGAGGAGAAGGAGAACTTCAAACAGTTACTCGCCGCGCGCTCTTCCATTTCCACGGACATCGGCATGAAGCTGCTGAACAAGGACATGACCGCCGAGGACAAGAAGAAAGTCTCTTCAGAAATGACCGCCGCGAGAAAGGCATCTGACGAGGCGATCAAGACCTTCCTCGGCAATGACGAGGATTACAAAACCTTCCAGCACTGGGAGGACACGTCGCTTGAGCGCTCGCAGTTGGACACGATGGGCGGCCGCGCCTTCTTCACCTCGGCCGGCGAGCCGCTGACGACCGCGCAGGAAGACAAGCTCGTGGAGGTGATGTCCAGCATCCGAAAGTCATCATCCAAACAACCGGCCACCAACAAAGCGGCCATTCCTTCTGACGGGTCCATGAGTGACGAGTTCATCCAGCAGCAGCTCGAGAAAATGGACCGCGAGGCGGCGAGCGTGGCGCAAAACGCGGCGGGCTTTCTGTCTCCCGCGCAGCTCGGTGCCCTGGACAAAATGCAAAAGCAACGACGCGCCACCACCGAAGCCGCGCTCAAGATGTCAGGCGCGATGCTGAAGAGCCTGAAGTGAGGCGCACCTGTCTCAGGCAGCGCGCTCCGGGACGGTCGCGCGCTGCATTTGTCACCAGCGCGCCCGCTCGCAGCGCGTGATGCATTGCGCCTTTGCCCTCACACGAACAGGATGCTAGTCTCCGCGCTCCATTTTCACGACCATGAGCGACGCCAATCAGAGCAATGACCACCTTCTTGCGAAGGCAGCTACAGACCTTCCTGCGAAGGCGGTCACAAATTACAAAGACACCGTGCTGCTGCCGAGCACGGCCTTCCCGATGAAGGGCGATCTGGTGAAGCGGGAGCCGGAACGGCTGGCGGCTTGGGAGAAAACTGACCTCTACGGGCGCATCCAGGCGAAGTCGAAGGGACGACCTACCTTCATCCTGCATGACGGGCCGCCGTTTGCGAATGGCGATGTCCACATGGGCACGGCGCTGAACAAGATCCTCAAGGATCTTGTGGTGAAGTCGAAGACGATGGCGGGTTTTCATGCGCCCTTCGTTCCGGGCTGGGATTGCCATGGACTGCCGATCGAGTTTCGCGTGGTGAAGGAGAGCGCGGGTTTGTCTCCCGTGGAGATCAGGCGCAAGTCAGAGGAGTATGCGCGAAAGTACATCGACATCCAGCGCGGCAGCTTCAAGCGACTCGGTGTGTTTGGCGACTGGGCGCGGCCGTATCTCACGCTCGATCCCGCGTATGAATCCGACATCCTCCGCACTTTTGGAAAACTGGTGGAGAAGAAGCTGGTCTATCGCATGAAGCGTCCCGTGCTCTGGAGCTACGGCGCGCAGACCGCGCTGGCCGAGGCTGAAGTTGAGTACAAGGACAAACAGTCTCCTGCGGTCTATGTGAAGTTCACGCTCAACAATCCCCCGCCCGGAGCCGAGCACGCATCGCTCGTGATCTGGACCACCACGCCGTGGACGCTGCCGGCAAACCTCGCCATCGCGCTGCATCCGGACTTTGAATATGTGTGCGGCTCCTTCAAACACGCGGATGGTCGGAACGAGAAGCTCGTGATCGCCACGTCGCGGCTGGAGGCTTTCCAGGCTTCGACAGGGTTCGTGCTCGACACATCACACGCGAGTGAGAAGCTCAAAGGCGCGGCGTTCAACGGTCTCACCGCGCAGCATCCGTTTCTCTCGCGGACATCGAAGGTGATCAACACGCTTTTTGTCACGAATGACACGGGCACAGGCGCGGTCCACATCGCGCCGGGCCACGGACATGACGACTATCTTGCCGGCAAGGAGCATGGGCTGGACATCCTCTCACCCGTCGATGGCGGCGGGAAGTACACCGATGAGGTCGGTCTGCCCGACTTCGTGGGCATGCACGTTTTCAAGGCAAACGATGGCATCGTCGAGCTGCTGCGCTCGAAAGGCGCGCTGCTCGGTCACGAGACGATCACGCATCAATATCCGCACTGCTGGCGCTCGAAGACGCCGATCATCTTCCGCGCGGTGGAGCAGTTTTTCATTCGCATCGACGACATTCGGCAGCAGGCGCTGGCGGAGATCGACAAGGTCACCTGGCTGCCGGCGTGGGGACGCAATCGCATCCACGGCACCGTCGAGTCACGGCCCGACTGGTGCATCAGCCGCCAGCGCACGTGGGGCGTGCCGCTGCCGGTGTTCTACGCGGCGGACGGCGCGATCATCATGGATCAGGCCGTGATCGACCAGGTCGCGGCGATCACGGAGAAGCAGGGCACGAATCTCTGGTTTGAAAAAGACGATGCGTGGTGGGCGGCTGAACTGGGCCTGCCTGCGGGCACGACGCGCGGCAATGACACACTCGATGTCTGGATTGATTCCGGCTGCTCGCACGTGGCCGTGCTCGACCGCCACCCCGAGCTGCACGCGCCGGCCGACATGTACCTCGAGGCCACGGATCAACATCGCGGCTGGTTCCAGTCCTCGCTGATGATGAGCGTCGTCGCACGCGATGCCGCGCCTTACAAGACGGTGATCACACACGGCTTCGTGGTCGATACGACGGGCAAGAAGGTTTCGAAATCAGATCAAGGCAGCGACAAGAACGCGAAACCGATGACCGCCGACCACTACTACAACAAGTACGGCGCGGACCTCGTGCGGCTGTGGGTGAGCAGTGTCGATTACCAAAACGAAGTGCCCTTTTCCGAGGAGCTTTTCCAGCAAACCGGCGAGAGCTACCGCCGCATCCGCAACACGCTGCGCGTGCTGCTCGGCAATCTGCATGACGAGACGGTGGGGCAATCGGCCCGATCGCCCGCTGCAACCGAGCCGGTATCATCACCTGCCTACACGCTCATCGACCGCTGGATTCTCGAACGACTGCACCGTCTGGTACGCGATTGCACCGATGCGTACGCCGCCTTCGACTTCCGCAAGGTCTATTCGGAGGTGAACCAGTTTTTCACCAGCGACCTCAGCTCGCTCTACATCGACATCAACAAAGACCGGCTCTATAGCGACGCGCGCGACACCTCGCGCCGCCGCGCCACGCAGACCGCGAGCCGGGAGATCACCGAGACG
>JANOBO010000224.1:0-13085 GCA_031411695.1 Verrucomicrobiaceae bacterium | reverse complement strand
CTCGCCGATGATTCAGGACATGTTTGGCGTGAGCGCCGCCGCAGGTGCAGGCTATGTGGGCCTGCTCTCACTGTGCAATCTGGGCGGCCGCTTCTTCTGGTCCTCCTGCTCGGATTTCCTCGGGCGGAAGGTCACCTACTGCGTGTATTTCATCCTCGGCGCAGCGCTTTACATGAGCGTGCCGTGGACGCAGGGGCGCGGGAATGTCACGTTCTTCGTCGTCGTCACCGGACTCATCCTCACCATGTATGGCGGCGGCTTTGCCACCATCCCCGCGTATCTGCGCGATCTCTTCGGCAGCCATCAGGTCGGCGCGATCCACGGCAGGCTCATCACTGCGTGGTCGATTGCCGCCATCCTCGGCCCGCAGCTCGTGGACCGGATCTCAAAGGCCAACAAAGACGCCGGCATCGCGCCCGCCCACGCCTACAATTCGATCTTTTACCTCATGGTCGGCCTCCTCGCCGTCGGCCTTATCGCCAACCTCCTCGTCCGCCCCGTGGATGCGAAGCATCACCTCGCCGGTCCCGCGAAGAGCTGAAAACCTCAGCCCGGCCGGAAGACTTGTGTGCTGTCGAGCATGCGGCGTCGCCGCGCGTCCCAGAACACGAAGTTGGAATGCCTGCGTGAGGGCTTGCCCGCCCGAATGCAACTGCCGGCGCATCCTCTACCATTCCGACAAAGGCTGGTTTTCCTGTCCGGAAAAGCTCATTTGTAGGCTCCACGCTTGTCGCCGGTTCGCGGATTGAGCGCTTTCCGGCTCTTCACGGAAGATAGGATGGCGGACGACGGTCGTTTTTTTCAAATGCCCGCCGGCTTTCTTCAGCAACAGCGAAACGTCATCCTCATGGCGCTCGCATTGCTCGTCTGCGCGATTGCCCGCGGAGGTGAGCGCGAGCCGATCGACTGGGCAAAGGCCAGGGAGCACTGGTCCTTCCAGCCACCGCGAGCGCAGAGCCTGCCGCGAGTGCGGGATGCGCGTTGGCCAAGGCAGAGGATTGACCACTTCGTGCTTTCCCAATTGGAGGCGCGTCAGCTATCGCCCTCAAGCGAGGCGGACATGCGGACCTTGATCCGCCGTGTGGCGCTCGACCTCACGGGTCTGCCGCCGACACCGGAGGACGTCTCCCGATTCCTCGGCGACCCGCGCCCGGACGCTTATGAACACTTCGTCGATGACTTGCTGGCGCGCCGTGCTTTCGGCGAGCGAATGACCAGCGTGTGGCTGAACCTCGCGCGCTATGCGGAGGATCAGGCGCATCAAGTCGGCGACAACACGGCGCTGAATTTTCCAAACGCCTGGAGATATCGCGACTGGGTGATCGCGGCCTTCAACTCGGACATGCCGTATGACGCCTTCGTCAAAAGGCAGCTCGCCGTCGATTTGATCGAGCCGAAAAACAAGGCCGACCTTCCCGCCCTGGGTTTTCTGGGCCTCGGCCACAAGCTCTACAACCGGAACCGCGCCGATGTGCAGGCCGAGGAGTGGGCTGAGAAGGTGGACACGGTGTCGCAGGCATTCCTCGGGCTCACGGTCGCCTGCGCTCGCTGCCACGATCACAAGTTCGACCCCATCACCATGCGCGATTATTATGCGATGGCCGGTGTGTTCGCGAGCATGCAGATGGTGAACCTCCGGCCCGACGGCAGCGAGGAAAAGAATGGTGAGAAGGCGGACAAGATGAACCCCGCCACGCTCCATGTCGTGCGCGATGAGAAGCCCCATGACCTGCCCGTTTACGATCGCGGCGATGTCGAGTCTCCCGGTGCGGATGTGCCACGCGGATACCTGCGGATCCTGAGCAAAGGGGAGCCCGCGACGTTTCAAAAAGGCAGCGGCAGGGCGGAGCTGGCGTCCTTGATCGCCGATGCCGCAAATCCCCTGACCGCGCGTGTGATGGTGAACCGCATGTGGGATCTGCTCTTCGGCAAACCGCTGGCACGCACGACGAGCAACTTCGGCGCAATGGGGGACAAGCCCACGCATCCGGAGCTGCTCGATGATCTCGCGGTGCGCTTCATGCAGGACGGCTGGTCGGTGAAGAAGCTGGTGCGCGAGCTGGTTCTCTCCGCCACCTACCGGCAAAGCAGCCAGGGCAGCGCGGCGTGCTCGCAACTGGACGAAGCCAATGCGTTCCTCTGGCGGATGGAGCGGCGGCGGATGAGCATCGAGCAGTTTCGTGATTCCGTGCTGGCGGTCGCAGGCAGCCTGAATACCGAAGGCGGAAAATCGGCGGACATCGACCGGACCGGCAATGAGCGCCGCACCGTGTATGCCTCCGTGAGTCGTCGCGAGCTGAACAAGACGCTCATGCTTTTCGACTACCCCGACGCGAACGTCCACGCCGCGCGGCGCTCGACAAGCACCACGCCGACGCAGAAGCTGTTCGTGCTCAACAGCCCCTTCATGCTCGCGCAGTCAAAGGCGCTGGCGCAAAGGCTGCTGGCCGTGCAGGGCGATGAGCCCACGCGAATCCGATTCGCCTACGAGCTGCTTTTCGCGCGGAAGCCGGACGCGGAGGAAACCGAGGGCGCGCGCGAGTTTCTGCGTTCCACCGCCGGGGATGTGACAATGACCAACTGGCAGCAGCTCGCGCAGGCGCTGCTCGCGACGAATGAGATGCTGCATGTGGACTGACTCCATCACCACGGGACTGACACGCCGCGCCATGCTCCAACGCATGTCCGCCGGCTTCGGCCATGTGGGCCTCGCGGGACTCCTCGGCACGAACGCGCACGCCACCGCGAAGCAGCAGATCACCCCGAAGGCAAAGCGCGTGATCTTCCTGTTCATGAACGGCGGCCCGTCGCATGTGGACACCTTTGATCCGAAGCCGGCGCTGAAGAAGCACGAGGGCCTGCAGCCGAGCGGCAAACTTTACAAGGCGCCGAAGACCACCGGCTTCATGCCATCGCCCTTCGCGTTTCATCGTCGCGGGAAGAGCGGCATCGAGGTGAGCGAGAGCCTGCCGAACCTCGGCCGCATCATCGACGAGTGCTGCGTCATCCGCTCGATGCACACCGACGTGCCGAACCATGAGCCCGCGTTGCTCATGATGAACACCGGCAACATCCAGCCCATCCGCCCCTCTCTCGGCTCCTGGGTGCAATACGGCCTCGGTTCCGAAAACGAGAATCTCCCCGGCTTCGTCGTGCTGCGGCCCACGCCGAACATCGTGGTGGGCCCCGCCTTGTGGTCGGCCAGCTTCCTGCCTGCCGAGCATCAGGCCACCAGCGTGATCACCTCTGATATGGCCGTGGGCAAGCTCGTCGCCAACGTGCAGAATCCCGCGCTCGACCGCCCGCAACAGCGCCGCCAGCTCGATTTTATCCAGCGGCTGAATCATCTTCATGCCGCGCGTCGCGAGCACGACGCCACGCTCGAGGCGCAGATCAAGACCATGGAGACGGCGTTCCGCATGCAGTCCGCGGCGATGGAGACCTTTGACATCTCGAAGGAGCCGGCAAAGACGCGGGAGATGTATGGCGACACGCCCTTCGGCCGCTCATGCCTGCTCGCGCGGCGTCTCGCCGAGGCCGGCGTGCGCTACACGAGTGTCTATTACACCAGCGACAACAACCAGCCGTGGGACACGCACGCGAATCACAATCAGCGCCATCCCGAGCTGTGCGCCGACAGCGACCGCGCCTCCGCCGCGCTGATCATGGACCTCAAACAGCGCGGCCTGCTCGACGACACGCTGGTCGTGTGGACCGGTGAGTTTGGCCGCACGCCGTATTCGCAGGACAACAAGAACAAGGACGCGGATCCCGCCAAGCGCGGGCGGGACCACCACCACACGGCTTTCTCCACTTTGCTCGCCGGCGGCGGCGTGCGCGGCGGCCTGGCCTACGGCACCACCGATGAGATGGGCATGAACGCGGAGGAAAACAAAGTCCACGTTCACGATCTCCACGCCACCATTCTCCATCTGCTGGGCATTGATCACGAAAGGCTGACCTACCGCTACGCCGGCCGGGATTTCCGCCTCACCGATGTGTATGGCGAGGTGGTTCGCGGCATTCTTGCGTGACTCGGCAGCCTCGCACACGGACGGGTCAGTCTCCCTGGGCAAGACCGGCCGAGCGCGCAGCGAGTTCGGAGATGAGCATTGTCAGCGTGGCCAGCTCCAGACTCGGCTTTTGTTTCGGCAGCACCAACAGCAGCTCGGTCATCGGCACGGGCGCGGCGAGATTCACAAACACGCAGCCGGAGTGCGGCAGCTTCTGCGTGTGCTCAGGCAGCAGGGCGACGGCCTCGCCGGTGGTGACGACGCCAAGCATGAGTGATAGCGAGTCCACCTCGCTGACGATGTTTGGCTCAAATCCGGCCTCCGCGCAGATGCCGCGCAGAAAGTCACGCCGGCCGGGATAAAGCGCGTCCGACAGCGACACCCAGTGCTCTTTGGCCAGCGCGCCGAGCTTCACGGATTTCTTCGTCGCCAGTGGATGATCCGCCGGCAGCACGGCGGCCATGCGGTGGCGCGAGAGGCGGCGGATGGTAAAGTCCTCGCGGTCGCGCTCGTTGAGGTTGCCGAGAATGGCGGCGTCCAGTTCGTGGGCGCGCAGGCGGTCGAGCATCGCGCGCGGTGAAAGCTCGAAGAGGCTGACCTGCGACTTCGGGTGCCGCTGACGGAACTCGCGCACCGCTGGCGCGACGAGGTCGTCCAGGAAGATGGGAAGAAAACCCAGCCGGAGAGTGCGCCGTGCGTTGCCAAATTGCTCGCGCACTTGCTGCAGGCCTGTCTCGGCATCGCAGATGAGCTGGCGCGCCTTGGGCAGGAAGAAGCGGCCGGCCTCAGTGAGATGGATGCGCTTGCGGATGCGGTCGAAGAGCGCCACGCCCAGCTCCTCCTCCAGCAGCGCGATCTGCCGGCCAAGCGCGGGCTGCGTGACGTGCAGGCGCGCCGCCGCCGCCGACATGCTCAGGTCCTCGGCCGCAGCGACGAAGTAACGAAGCTGATGAAATTCCATGCGCCACCTTGCATGGAGCCTCCGGCACAGCAAGGCGCGAACTCCGGCGGCCATGCTCATCTCTGCCTCCGCCGCCCGCAGGAGGGTGGATTTGGTGCTCTAAAAATCTCAGGTGAATCAGGCACCGTATGCACATTCTGTTGATTTCGTGCTCTCTTATTCAGCCAGATTAGAAGCACAAGATTGACGCTATGTCGATTTCGTGCTCTTATTTCCAGACAAATTTCCAGCACGAAATCCACATCAATCCTCTCATGCCCGACCTCTTCCCCTTTCACGGCCGCCGCTTTTACGCGGACCAGTTCGCGCAGCTTCTGCGCCGGACGAAGCCGTCGCTGGTGGTGGTGCAGGGGCGGCGGCGCATCGGGAAGAGCGCGTTTGTCACGCATTGCGGGCGCACCTATGCGGACCACTTCCTAAAGTTTGAAGGGCTGGGTCCGCGCGAAGGCATCGGGCTTCCCGAGCAGTTGCGCGCTTTTGCCGAGCAGCTTGCAGCGCAGACGAAACTGCCGCGCGTGACGTTGGAGAGCTGGCCGCAGGCTTTTCAAATGCTCTCCACCGCGCTGCCCGCCAAAGGCAAGGTGGTGCTTCTCCTCGATGAGATCTCCTGGATGGCGGCGGGAGACAAGGATTTTGCCGGCCACCTCAAGATCGCCTGGGACAATCTCTTCAGCGCGCGGAAGGATCTCGTGGTCGTGCTGTGCGGATCGGTGTCGTCGTGGATCGAGGCAAACCTGCTGCGGAGCGCAGGCTTCGTCGGCCGCTGCTCGTGGGTTTTCACCTTGCCGCCGATGCCGCTGCCGGAGTGCATCCCGTTTTGGCGCGGCAAGGCGCCGCGCATCAGCACACTGGAGAAAATCAAGACGCTGGCCGTCACCGGCGGCGTGCCGCGTTACCTCGAGGAGATCAATCCCGCGCAGACCGCCGAGCAAAACATCCACCGCCTCTGCTTCGATCCAGGCGGGCTGCTCTACCGTGAGTTTGACGATTTGTTCAGCAGCGTTTTCAACCGGCGCGCGGACCGCTACCGCGAGATCTGCCGCGCGCTCAGCGGGCCGGCACGCACGATGACGGAGCTGACGAAGCACCTCGACATCGGACGCGGCGGCATCGTCACCGAGGCGCTGACGGAGCTGGAGAGCGCGGGCTTCATCATCTCCGATCTTCCCTTCTCGCCCTCTGGCGGCACGGAGAAGCGTGTCGCGAAATATCGCCTGAGCGACAATTACACGCGCTTCTACCTGCGCTACGTCGAGCCCGAAAGGAAGCGCATCGCCAAGGGCCTGTATCGCCAGCGCGCGCTCGAGACGCTGCCGCAGTGGGACACCATCATGGGCCTGCAGTTTGAGAATCTCGTGCTGGCAAACCGCGACCCACTCCTCCGGCTCATCGATCTCAGCAACACACCGATGCTGAACGCCGCTCCTTATTTTCAAGGCAAGACGCTGCGCACGGAGCCCTGCCAGATCGATCTGCTGCTGCGCACGCGGAAGTCGCTCTACGTCGTGGAGATCAAGCTGCGCACGCGGATCGATCACGGATGCATCGCCGATGTGCAGGAAAAAATCCGCCGCCTCAAGCTGCCCAAAGGCACGCCATGCCGCACGGTGCTCGTCTATCACGGCGAGCTGGACCCAGGCGTGCCGGACGAGGATTACTTCGACTATCTCGTGCCGTTCGAGCGATTGTTCGAGGCGTCGTGAAGCTTAACACCAGCTTGCCCTGCGCGCCGATTCGCCGCACACTCCACACATGACGCTGCAAACCAAAAGCCCGTTTCCTGGCTGCGATCCGTATCTCCAGAAAAGGTGGGAGAGCTGTCATCACGACATGATCATCGCGCTGCGTGATTTGATGCGCGGCAGATTGCCGGAAGGTTTGCGCCCTCGTGTTGAAGCCCGAGTCTATCTCGAGGAAACCGACGCCGATGGTCATGTGAGGCGCGGCAGCATCAAGCCGGATGCCTTTGTGATCGAACACTCAAACGGATGCAAGACACCCGGCGCCGGAGTCACCCCCACATGGCAGGGTGATGCCATCGAGGACGGCGGCACACTGGTGGCGGAGCCCATCAAGTTCACCGCCATCCCCATGGAGATGAAGGAGCGCTACATCGACATCGTGGATGTGAACGACGGCGAGCGCATCATCACGAGCATCGAAGTCCTGAGCCCCGCGAACAAGGCGCCAGGACCGGGCTTCGATCGCTTCCGGGAAAAGCAGACCACGCTGCGCGCTGGTGGCGTGAGCCTTGTGGAGATCGATCTCATCCGCGGTGGCGCGCACGCGATCTCCGCCCCGCGGATTTTCAAGGATGCCGGCCCAGACATCTTGTTTCGCATCGCCATTCTTCGTTCCTGGGAGCGAGATCAAGGCGATCTCTACGCTCTCACTTTGCGCCATCGGCTGCCCGTCATCGACCTCCCGCTGCGTCGCACCGACGCGCCACTCAGCCTTGATTTGCAGCAGATGCACGACATCGCCTATGATCGTGGCGAGTTTGCCCTCGACTTGGACTATCGCAACGAGCCCGAGCCGGCCCTGCCGCCCAATGATGCCGCATGGAGCGATAAGCTCCTGCGAGCCAAAGGGCTCCGGTGAGCCGTCGATATTTGCGGCTTGCACCACTTTTTCGGAAAGCTGCTTTTCTAAAGTGCGCAACCCGCTCGGTTGCCCGCCACTGCAAGCCGGCGGCTTGCACCACTTTATCGCGGCGGTTTCCGCGTGGTTGCCGCGCAGGGAAAAAGCACCCGGCCTTTGCGGTTCCGCCTCATTACCGCAGAGCATGAACTTCAAAGGCAGGAAGCATTGGTTCATCCGCGTGCGGTGCGGCACCATGGGCGCATCATGAAACTCACCGTCCGCAAATCTCACGAGCGTGGCCACGCCGATCACGGCTGGCTGGACAGCTACCACACCTTCAGCTTCGCCGACTACTATGACCCTGAGCACATGGGGTTCCGCTCGCTGCGGGTCATCAATCAGGATGTCATCGCCGGTGGCGGCGGCTTCCCCACGCATCCGCATCGGGACATGGAAATCTTCAGCTACATCTTGTATGGCGCTCTTGAGCACAAGGACAGCATGGGCAATGGCCGCGTGTTGCTGCCGGGACAGATCCAGCTCATGAGCGCAGGTCGTGGCGTCACGCACAGCGAGCGGAATCCATCTCAAACCGAAGGCGCATCGCTGCTGCAGATCTGGATCCAGCCGCGTCAGCGCGCGCTGACACCGAGCTACACCGAGTGGCACCCGGATTCTTCGAAGGAAAACGAGTCAAAAGTGCTCGTGATCTCGCCCGACGGCCGCGAAGGCTCGGCCACCATCCATCAGGACGCGGACATCTACCGCGTGCGGATCGCGGCCGGGGAAACCCTCTCGCACGAGATCCGCGCCGGACGCGGCGTGTGGTTCCAGCTCATCAAGGGCGACGTGGAGTCAGACGGCGCGCGTCTCAGCGCGGGCGATGCGTTCAGCGCGGAGACCGCCGGCACGCTGACCCTCACCGCAGGCCACGAAGCTGAGGCCCTTCTCTTCGATCTGGCGTAACACCTTTCGCAATCCTCTCTCGTACCCCACACCACCTCATCCCATGCCCGAACTCTTCACTCCTCTCAGCCTCGGAGCCCTCACGCTTCCGAACCGCATTCTCATGGCCCCGCTCACGCGCTGCCGCGCGGATGCCGATCATGTCCCCACGGAAATCATGGCCGAGTATTACTCGCAACGCGCCAGCGCCGGCCTCGTCATCGCGGAGGCCACGATGGCGATGGAAGGCAACTCCGCCTTCTGGATGGAGCCCGGCATTTACTCCGACGCTCAGGTCGCCGGCTGGAAATCCGTGACCGACGCGGTGCACGAAAAGGGCGGCCGCATCTTCCTGCAGCTCTGGCACGGCGGCCGCGCCTGCCATCCCTTGCTCAATGGCGGCGCACAACCCGTCGCGCCCAGCGCCATCCCGATCACGGGAGACGAGGTCCGCACCCCTGAAGGCAAGAAGCCCTACGTCATGCCGCGCGAGCTGCGCGACGATGAGATCCCCGACATCATCGCCGGTTTCAAGACAGCCGCGCAAAACGCGCAGGCCGCTGGCTTCGACGGCGTGGAGGTCCATGGCGCGAACGGCTACTTGCTCGATGAGTTTCTCCGCGACGGCAGCAACAAGCGCACCGGCCCCTATGGCGGCAGCGTGGAAAACCGCGCGCGGCTTTTGCTCGAGGTCATCACCGCAGTCTCCGAGGTCTGGGGCGGCGACCGTGTGGCGTTGCGCATCTCGCCGCTCAACAGTTACAACAGCATGATCGACAGCGACCCCGTCGGCCTCAGCATCTGGCTGGCGAAGCGGCTCAACGATTTCAAGCTCGCCTACCTGCATGTCATGCGCGCCGATTTCTTCCAGCAGCAGAAAGGCGATGTGATGACGCCGATCCGGCAGCATTACGACGGCGTGCTCGTCGGCAACATGGGCTACAAGGCCGATGAGGCGGCAAAGGCGATCGCCGACGGCCAGCTCGACGCCGCGGCTTTCGGCACATCCTTCCTCGCCAATCCAGATCTGCCCGCACGCATCGCCGCCAAGGCATCACTGAACTCGCCGAATCCAGCGACGTTCTACACGCCAGGTCCCGCTGGCTACACGGACTATCCCGCGCTCGCAGCGGCTTGAAGATGACGGCGCCCATCCATCCCGCCACGCGCATCGGCCATGTGCATCTGAAGGTGGCCGATCTCGAGCGCGCGCTTGACTTTTACTGCGGTGTGCTCGGCTTTGAGATCACGCAGCGCTATGGAAGTCAGGCGGCCTTCATCTCGGCGGGCGGCTATCATCATCACATCGGGCTGAACACGTGGGACAGCCTCGGCGGGAAGCCTCCGCCGCGCGGCAGCACGGGATTGTTTCACGTGGCCATTCTGTATCCGGACCGCGCGCAGCTTGCTGATGCACTGCACCGCGTGCTCGATGCCGGCATCGAGATTGACGGCGCTTCTGATCACGGTGTGAGCGAGGCGATCTACCTGCGCGATCCCGATCAAAATGGCGTCGAGCTTTATCATGACCGGCCCGAAGCCGGGTGGCCGCGTGATGCACAAGGCGGACTGCGCATGGTCACGGAGCCGCTCGACCTCTCAGCGCTTTTGCGTGGCGCGCCACCGTGAGCGGGTGGCGAGCCGCCCCAGGTTTGCAGCGCCGCTGAAGCCTCGTGCGATATTTTGCGCTGCGGCAGCAGAAGGAGGCGCAAGAAACGGTGCCCAGCGCTGTTTCCAGCCGTCATGTCCACTCATTCAATTCTCCTCGCATGGGTTCTTTGCGCCGGCGCCGTATCACTCGCGGCAGAAACTTCGGAGCACCTCTACAAGAAGGTCGCCGGACGGGAGCTGAAGCTCACGATCATGAATCCGCCGGACTGGAAGGCATCTGATCAGCGGCCGGCGATGGTTTTCTTCCACGGTGGCGGATGGACGGGCGGGAGGCCGACGCAGTTCACGCCGCACAGCGAGTATCTGGCGACGCGCGGGCTGGTGTGCGTGCAGGTGCAGTATCGACTGATCGAGAAGGACGACAAAGGTCCGCCGGTGAACTGCGTGGCGGATGCGAAGTCTGCGATGCGCTGGGTGCGCGGCCATGCGCAGGAGCTGGGCATTGATCCGGATCGCATCGGCGCCGGTGGCGGCAGCGCGGGCGGCCATCTCGCGGCGTTCGTGGGCATGGTGGAAGGGCTGGATGATCCGGCGGATGATTTGAAGGTGTCGCCAAAAGCAAACGCGCTGGCGCTGTTTAATCCCGTGTTCGACAACGGCCCGGACGAAGGCTGGGGCACGGCGCGCGTGGGGGATCGCTTCAAGGAATTCTCACCGGCGCACAACATCAGCGCCGATGATCCGCCCGCGATCATCTTTCTCGGCACGCAGGACAAGCTGATCCCCGTGGCGGTGGTCGAGCGCTTCAAGGCCGGCATGACGAAGGCTGGGGTGCGCTGCGAGGCCGTGTTTTATGAAGGCCAGGGCCATGGGTTCTTCAATCCAGGCAAGGGCGGCAAGGATCAATTTTACCTCGAGACCCTGCTCGCCACAGACAAGTTCCTGACCTCGCTCGGCTGGCTGAAGGGCGCGCCCACGCTGAAAATGCCATGAGGCTTCTCCTCTTCGTTCTTGCCACCTTCGCAGCGCGAGGGCGGCATCTCATCGCCCGCCATCATGCATTGGCCTGCGGGAATGAAACGCAAGCCCGGCAGCGTCGTGAGCAGCCCCGCGCATCTCGTCGATCTGCTTCCCACCGTGGCCGAGATCACGGGCACAAAGATTCCAGAAACCTTTCCGGGTCGCGAGCCCACACCGCTCGCCGGCATCTCGCTCGCGCCGATCCTCGCTGGAGACGAGATCGACGCGCGACCGCCGATACATCTGCTGTTTGCGAGTGATCGCGGACTGCGGGATGGCGAGTGGAAGCTCGTCAGCTTCCAGAGCCACCCGTGGGAGCTGTATCATCTCAGCACCGACCGCACCGAGGTGCACGACGTCGCGGCGCAGCATCCCGACATCGTCGCGCGCATGGTGAAGCAATGGCACGCGATGAGCGCGGACGTGCTCAAGGTTTCGGCAAAGGAAAACAAGCCCGTCGCGACAGAGCCCAGCGCGAAGCTGAACGCAGGCTGGTCAGCGTACCCATCGCGCGGTCCGCTCACATCCCCAGCGCCTTCGCCAAGAAGCCCCACTCGTCCGCAGTCTCATCAATGACCTTGTTCAGGGCCGTGCCGGCACCGTGCCCGGCGCTGGTCTCAATGCGGATGAGCGTGGGCGGCCCGTCCTTTGCCTGGCATTGCTGGAGCGTGGCGGCAAACTTAAAGCTGTGCGCGGGCACGACGCGGTCATCGTGGTCCGCGGTGGTGACGAGCGTGGCCGGGTAGCGCGTGCCGGGCTTGAGATTGTGCAGCGGAGAATAGGCGCGCAGGGCCTTGAACTCCGCCGCGTCCTCGGAGCTGCCGTAGTCGCTCTTCCATCCCCAGCCGATGGTGAAGCGATGAAAGCGCAGCATGTCCATCACGCCGACCGCAGGCATGGCCGCAGCAAACAGCTCCGGCCGCTGCGTCATGCACGCGCCGACGAGCAGGCCGCCGTTGCTGCCGCCTTGGATCGCGAGCTTCGCGGGTGCGGTGTAGCGTTGTGCGATCAGCCATTCAGCGGCGCCGATGAAGTCATCGAACACGTTCTGCTTCTTCAGTTTGATGCCTGCCTCGTGCCACTCGGACCCGTACTCGCCGCCGCCGCGCAGGTTTGGCATCGCAAAAACGCCGCCCATCTCGAGCCAGACCGCGCGGGACAGCGAGAAGCCCGGTGTGAGGCTGATCTCAAATCCGCCATACCCATAGAGCAGCACCGGGTTCTGCCCGTCGAGCGCGAGGCCCTTTTTGTGGACGACGAACATGGGGATGCGGGTTCCGTCCTTGCTGTTGAAAAACACCTGCTTCGTCTCATACCCGCCGCCGTCAAACCCCACCTTCGGTCTGCGCCACACGGTGCTTTTTCCAGTGGCGAGGTCGAGCCGGTAGATGGTGCCGGGCTCCGTGAAGCTGGTGAAAACGAAGAACGTCTCCTTGTCCTTCGTGTGCCCGCTGAACCCGCCCGCCGTGCCGATGCCGGGCAGGGCGAGGTCGCGGATGAGGCGGCCCTTGAGGTCGAAGCACCGCACGGCGCTCTTCGCATCCTGAAGGTACTCGCAAAACATCTGGCCGCCGACGGTGCTGACATCGTCGAGCATGTCCTTGGATTGCGGGACGATCTCCACCCAGCTTTTGCGGGCCGGTTTCGTCACGTCGATGCCGATCACCCGATGGCGCGGCGCGTCCAGATCAGTGCGGAAGAGGAAGACGGGTCCGTCGTTGTCGATGAAGTCGTATTTTGCATCCGCGTTGTCGAGCAGCTCGATCACCTTCGAATCTGCCGCCGTGAGGTCCTTGAAATACACGCGGTTCTTCGGCTCGGTGCCTTTCCAGACCTGGATGATGAGATACCGTCCGTCCTCCGTGACCGAGCCGCCGAAACCCCAATCGGCATGGTCGGGCCGCTCGTAGATGAGCGCGTCCGCCGACTGCGGTGTGCCGAGTTTGTGGAAG
>JANOBO010000223.1:0-12422 GCA_031411695.1 Verrucomicrobiaceae bacterium | reverse complement strand
TCACACCGCCTTCGATGCCCGGTACCATGAGGTTCTTGATGCGCACGTTGGCGAAGGTGCCGCGCGTCATCACGCGGTCGTTGCCGCGGCGGCTGCCGTAGCTGTTAAAGTCGGATTCGATCACGCCATTCTCGAGCAGGTATTCTCCGGCCGGGCTGTTCTTCTTGATGTTGCCGGCGGGGCTGATGTGGTCGGTGGTGACGCTGTCGCCGAAGATTCCGAGCGGTCGCGCGCCTTTGATCTCGACGATGTCGCGCGGCGTCATGCTGAACTTTTCAAAGAACGGCGGGTTCTGGATGTAAGTGCTCTTGTCGTCCCAGTTATAGACGAAGCCGGTGCTGCCTTTGACGGAGTTCCACTTGGGATTCTGCTCGGCAAAGCCGGTGTAGAGACGCTGGAACACATCCGGCGTGAGCGAGGCGCTCATCGCTTCGGCAACCTCCTGGCTCGTCGGCCAGATGTCGGCGAGATACACGGGGTGTCCGTCGCTGCCGAGGCCGAGCGACTCTTTCGTGAGATCAATATCGACACGGCCCGCGATGGCGAACGCGACGACGAGCGGCGGCGACATCAGGAAATTCGCCTTGATGCTCTGATGCACGCGCGCCTCGAAGTTGCGGTTACCGGAGAGCACGCTGGCGGCGACGATGTCCTCCTTCTTCACCACGTCCTCGATTCCTTGGTCGAGCGGGCCGCTGTTGCCGATGCACGTGGTGCAGCCGTAGCCGACCGTTTGAAAGCCGAGCTTGTCCAGCTCGGCTTGAAGGCCGGTCTTGTTCAAGTAATCGGTCACCACGCGGCTGCCAGGCCCGAGCGAGGTCTTCACTGACGGCTTCACCGTGAGGCCGCGTTCGTTCGCTTTCTTCGCGAGCAATCCGGCGGCGATCATCACGCTGGGGTTGCTGGTGTTCGTGCAGCTCGTGATGGCGGCGATGAGCACGCTGCCGTGCGTGATCACGTCCTTCTCGCCGCCT
The DNA here is from genome assembly GCA_031411695.1 of Verrucomicrobiaceae bacterium. Classification (GTDB taxonomy): domain Bacteria; phylum Verrucomicrobiota; class Verrucomicrobiia; order Verrucomicrobiales; family Verrucomicrobiaceae; genus JAIBCL01. Next base: position 11,448 of record JANOBO010000223.1, on the reverse strand, counting down.
TTGCTGTCCACGGTGACTTCATAAAGCGGATACGCCAGATCGTCCGAAGCGTGCGCGACGACGCCGTGATCAGCGCCGAGCGCGTCGGTCACGTCACCGACAAGATCTTGCTCTCCATCGAGCGAAGCGGGAGCGTCGGGCGCCTCGCCTGCGGAGTGCACAGGCGTTTTGCCGTAACCATCGGGCAGCGGCTTGGCCAGCATTTCACTCCACTTGGTCTTCAGCGCGTCGAGGTCAATGCGATCCTGCGGGCGCTTCGGTCCGGCCACGCCGGGCTTCACGCTGTCGAGTTCGAGTTCGACTTCCTGGCTAAACTCAATCGCGCCCTTCGTCGCGGGGATGCCCCACAGACCCTGCGCCTTGTAGTAGTTCTCGACGGTCTTGCAAAGCTCCTCGCTGCGACCGGTGCCGCGCAGATATTTGACGGTCTCCTCGTCGATGCCGAAGAAGCCCATCGTCGCGCCATACTCAGGAGCCATGTTCGCGATGGTGGCGCGGTCCGGCACGCTGAGCGCCCTCGCGCCCGGGCCGTAGAACTCGACAAACTTGCCCACCACCTTCGTCTTGCGCAGTATCTCCGTCACGCGCAGCACGAGATCAGTCGCCGTCACGCCTGCGGCAAGGTCTCCGCTCAGGTAAACGCCAACAACTTCCGGCACGAGGAAGGTCACCGGCTGGCCGAGCATCCCCGCCTCCGCCTCGATGCCGCCCACGCCCCAGCCCACCACGCCGAGGCCGTTGATCATCGTCGTGTGCGAGTCGGTGCCGACGAGCGAGTCGGGGTAAAACATGCCGTCCTTCTCGAGCACGCCTTTTGCCAGATACTCGAGGTTCACCTGATGCACGATGCCGATGCCGGGCGGCACGACCTTGAAGGTGTCGAACGCCTGCTCGCCCCACTTCAGGAACTGATAACGCTCCGCGTTGCGATGAAACTCGAGGTCGAGGTTCCGCGCCAGGGAGTCGCCCGTGCCGGCGTAGTCCACCTGCACGCTGTGATCGACCACGAGATCCACCGGCACCAGCGGCTCGATCATCTTTGGATTCTTGCCCATCGCGTTCACGGCGCTGCGCATCGCCGCGAGATCCACGAGGAGCGGCACGCCGGTGAAGTCCTGCAGAACGATGCGCGCGACGACGAACGGAATCTCGTACTCGCCCGGCACCTTCGCGTTCCAATTGGCAAGGTTCCGCACGTCCTGCTCGGTCACCTTCTTCCCATCGCAATTGCGTGCCAGGGCCTCGAGCACGATGCGGATGGATACCGGCAACTTGTCGAGATTCGGGGCAAGGCCGGCTTCCTTCAAGGATGGGAGGGAGCAGAGCCTGCCTGTTTTGCCGGAGCCAGTGATGAAGTCGCGAGTGGTGTTCATGAAGGGTGTCTTTGGAAAGGAAAGGGGAGCATCTAACTAGCCACAACGAGCGCGAGCAACACAAAAACTTCTCCTGTCAGCGCGGCATTCACATGTGTCGGCCTCTGGAGGGCGGCGCGTGAAAGCAACCTGAGGCCTCGTTTGCGCGGCGGCCGAATCCGGCTGAACTATCGGCCGACGGCCTCACCCGCCGGCTTGAGTGAGGTCGGCCGTTCACCAAGTTTTTGCACCCTTTCGTGATCGAGGTCAGACGCGGCTGATCCTTGGCGCGCGGCCCGACACCGATACGTCACATGCCACTCATGAGGAACATACGACCTTCGGCCCATGGCGGCGCAGCACCTGCTGTGGCATGAAACACCCGCGCCCGGCTGGCCGGGCATCCTCAAACCAAAACCAAAATCAAACGCATGAAACTCATCCTCGCCTCCATCACATTCATCTTCGTCACCGCTGTCGAGATCCGCGCCGCCACACCCGAACAGGAGAAGGCCTTCATCGAGAGCTACAAGAAGGCTTTTGAAGCCAAGGATGAAAAAGCACTGGCCGCTTTTCTGCACACCAAGGGGGCCGACGTCAGCACGATCGGCTTTTTTAGCATGATGCAGCTCGCTGAGGCCGGGCAGCCCGTGTCCAGCATCGAGCTCGTCACGCCTACGGCCGAGGAGGCCGCGAAGTTCAACAAGGCCATGGAAATGCCCGACGGCAAAAAGTACAAGCTGCCCGTTAAGCCGACGAAGAAGCTGGTCATCGTCATCGAGGAAAAATCAGGGGGCGGCTCCAGCACCAGCACCAGCAGCAATCCCGTCGCCGAGATCGATGGCAAGCTCCTTATTCCCGTGCCAGTGCCAGCGAAGTAAAACCTTGTTCAAAACGCAAAAGTGAATCCACACACACAACCATGAAAGCCAAACTGATTCTCATTCTCGCAGCCACAGCCACCCTCGCGCGCGGCGACCTAGTCATGATCCAGGAAACCGTCGTCGGCGAGGTCAAGTCACGCACCACCATGTCGGTCAGCGGGAATATGATGCGCACGGACAACGGCACGGAGAGTTCCGTCATCATTGACACGAAGACCGGCAGCATGACGACGCTCATCCACGAGATGAAGATGGTCATGAAGACGGACATGGAACAGCTCAAGGCCGCTGCGGCCGGCACGCCCACACCGGAGGCGGCCAAGATCGAGCCGGGCAAGCTCACAGCCACTGGCAAGAAGGAGAAGATCAACGGCTACAACTGCGAGCAATACCTTTTGGAGAACATGGGCACGACCGTGTCGATGTGGATCGCCAAGGACTACCCTGGCTACGACAAGCTCAAGAATGAACTCGCGCCGCTGGCGAAGATGGGCAGCAGCAACGTCAAACAGCCCGAGCTGCCGGGCCTCGCCCTCAAGACTGAAACGGAGTCGCAAGGCATAAAGTTCGTCACCTCCCTCGTCAGCCTGAAGGAGCAGAAGGTGGACCCCTCGCTCTTCACCGTGCCGGCGGGATACAAGGCGCCGGGCCAGTGATCGAGACGCGGCTGATGCGCCCGCGCGGTCCGCACTTCCGCATCGGGAGCGCGGGCCGGTGATGTGACGGGAGAGCGCGTTTACTTCGCCGCCGGAGTTATAAAAATGCCGCCCGTTCATCCGAACTCGATGAGACGTCTGCTCACCTATTTCATCGGGCCTGAGAGCGTCATGCTGATCGTGTGCGCATGGGTGGGGTGGCTGTGCCGGCAGCATCCGTCAGGCGAGGGGCGTGATGTCGAGATTCTGGAGCGCACGCTCATGCTGCTGCCGTTGTGGGTGGTGCCGCTCGTGTTTGCGACGGTGCGCGTGCCGGGCGCGTTGTGCTGGGCGTGGTTGGGCAGGGCCAATGTCGCGCTCATCATCGGCCTCATGTTCTGCGGTTATTGGCTCGTGTGCGGTTTTGGCAGCGGATCGAAGGGACAGGATGTGGGCTTGCTCATGGTGGTTGGATTCGGCGTCATCCTCGCCGGCGCGGGAAGCACGGTCACCGGTGCGATGATCCTGGCCGCGAAGAAGCCCGAGTTTGCGCAGTGGTTTTCCACGCATCGCTTTCTCGGCGTGCTCGTCGTCGCGGCATCAATGATCCCCATCAGCTTCGTCATGTGTTTCGTGGTCGTCAGCCTGCTCGGAGTGCTGGGCGGTCTTTGGATCGAATTATCGAGGTGAACGGCCTTCCTGATATGGTCCAGGTTTTGAGATCCAGCCCAGTGCTCATCGCCATCGTCGTGTTCCTCGTGATCGCGACCGTCGTCTGCGGATCAATCGCCCTGATGATGCGAAAGTCGGGCCAGTCGCTCCGGCCCATCGCATGGCTCGCCGGGTTCATGGCGCTCGTCGGTGTACCGCAGGTCATCTATCATGTGGGGTCCGCCGTGCTGCTGCACCGCGCTGAGCAGCCGCGCATGGCCGCGCTCGATGTGCTGGCGCAGACTTACCCCGACGTGGCGGCGCGCGGTGCGGCGATCAAGCAATTGTTCGGCGCCGACACCGATCCCGCGCTGGTGCAGGACGCGCGCGGAATTTTTGGCGACGCCCTCGCGAAGGCGGATGTCGCCCGCCTCGCTATGTTTCCCAGCGGCGAGACAGCGCTCATTGCGCGACTGACCGGCGCCTCTGAGGCGACGGACGCGTGGGTGGACTGGCTGCGCGTATCAGGCTTGAATCATGGCGGCGAGGGCGATTCCGAGCGCGGCTACACAGTGACTCGTCCTGCGGGTGATCGAGCGCACGCGATGCCCGTCGGCAGCCTGCTTTGCGTGTGGACAGGAGGCGATGATGAAACCATCCGCCGCCGCATGGTCGCCGGGGGTTTTCGTCCGCACCGCAAAGCTCATCTCGCTGGCACGACGACCGGTGATGCGCCGGAGACCGCGCTCCCCGTTTCCGGTAAGGCGATGGCGCTCGGCCTGCCTCTTTATCTGCTCATCGTTGTTGGCTATTTCTTCAAAGGCGCTGCGTGGGCATCCGGCAAATCTGCGGCGGCTGGCGTGCAGCCAGTCCCGGCCGCGGATCTCACCTCGCGCATTGAGGCCATCAACGCGCTCGACGTTCCCTTCCGAATCGAGCGCGGCACGGAGCCGGGAGAATTTTTCGCCACGTGGCGCTACGCCGATGCCAAGTGGATCAATCACGCGCGCGCGCATGGCATGAGGCGGGTGCATCGCATCCGCTTCGTGCTCGATGGGTCCGCCCACGTCGTGCGCAGCACCGATTTCAGCGCCAGCCACGACTGGTCCGCCGGTGCTGACGGCGCGCGAATCGAATGGAAGGCGGCCACTGGCATCGTGTTTTTCCAGCGCGAGCATCAGCGCGTCTTCGGCCTGCAACTTGACGCGCAGGGCCGCTTCAAGCCCGAGCTGAGCTACGCCTACACGTTCGATGTCGCCGAGATGAAGGAGCCGGTGATCAAGGCCATCATCCAGGCCGGCTGGACGTGGCGGCCTGTCGCGTGGCAAGGTCCGCGCTGGTTGCGGTGGCTGACAGAGTGAATGATCACTTCACTGGCGGATACAGCGTGCTCTTTGAAGGATCATCCTCAAGATAAAGCACCCACAGCGGCTGGCCGGTCCTGCGGTTGGAGATCGTGGTGTCCCACGAGATGTGCACGCCTTCATGCTGCTGGCCGCCGGCGGTGAAGTGATAGATCAGCTTCCGGGGATGCACGTTGTTGATGGACTGCGTGGTATCGATGTTGATCGCGGCGATGGTTCCTTCTGTTGCAACGCCGTGCCGGAAAGCGCGCAAGATGCCGGATGCGTGTATCCAACCGTGCCGCAGCATGGAGAGCCCGCCCAGAAGCATGAGACCTGGAATGATCGCGGTCACAGGCTTTGCATGAAGCAGCGCGACGAAAAAGAGCGATCCCACCACGGTGAAGAGAAGGCCGATGACGGTGCCGAAGTTCTTCGAGAAGCGCTGCCGAAACGCGAATCCCTTCGGCAGCGCGCGGGGTGTGGCGGGCGGCGGCGGGCCGAGTTCCATGCCGGGCATAGGCGGCATGGGGCCGCCGCAGGAGTCGCATTGTTTTTGCCAGGAGTGGTAATGAATGCCGCACCAGCCGCAGGTGATCATGGGCGACTCTAACGAAACGTTTCTGCATTTCCATCGCCTTGCGGCGCGCAGACGGGGCCGGGGACAATCTGCTTTTCATCCGCCGCCATCGAAGGCAAGGTCGAGACCACGCATGACAGCCGAGGAAATGACGCGGGCGGCCAGCCTGATCGAGAGCGAGACGGACGCAAACGCCAAGGCGTTGCTGCTGGCCGCGCTGGTGTCCGAGGAGTTCCGCGCGCGCGGCTTCGAGCCGGTGATCGTCGGCGGCTCCGCCATCGAGTTCTACACCGACGGGGCTTACATGTCGGGGGACGTGGATGTGTGTTTCGCCGGCGCGCGGACGCCGACTCCGGTGGATCTATTTGAGGTGATGCGGCAGTTTACGGGAGCGGGCCTTGTGGGAACCCGTTCGTGGAAAGTCTTCGGCGTGTTCCTCGATCTGCACCGCAAGCTTCAGCGATGTGGTGACATTCCGAATTGCACACTCAATACCTCGCTTGGGCACGTCGTCGTTTTGTCGGTTGAAGAGGTTTTGGCCGAACGCATCTTCGCCGCCCGAGGCGGCACCGGCGTTAACGCGCATGACGAGGAGTGTGTGCGGCAACTAACATCCGCGATTCTTCGCGGTGATGTGAAATGCGACTGGCAGGCAATGGCTCGGATTGCGAGCGGACCGGAGTATCGCTGTGCGGACAAACTACCGGAACTTTTGAGAAACACTCCACGCCCCATGCCCGACACGACACTGCCCCTTCCACCCGACCGCTGCTACACCTGGGAGCAGTGGCAGGCGGGGCGTGCCGAGCGCAGACGATTGGGCAATCTCGTCGCTCCGCCGGTGATCCGCAGGCCGGAGAGCAGCTCGGACAAGAGATTACGCGCCGTTTTTGATGGCGAGCGCGGGCCGCCGTTCGGCAAGGCGTTTGATCCGGATCTCAAGTGAGGCGCGGGCGTTTCCCCGCCGAAAAACCAGACGCACCAAGGGACTTTGTGAATTTTTTCACAAAATCGGGTTGCCCATCGTCGGCTCGCCCGGATAATCGCCGCGCCCCTCATGTCCGCCCCTGTCGCAACCTCCGCGCCGCCTGCCGTTGACCTCGTTAACGTTCAGATTGACGGCGTGTGGCTGAAGTTCCCGAAAGGCACGCGGATGATCGAGGCGTGCAAGCAGGCGAAGGCCGAGGTGCCGCACTATTGCTATCACCCGAAGCTCAGCTCGCCGGGCAATTGCCGCATGTGCCTCGTCGAGATGGGCATGCCGCCACGGCCCGCGCCCGGTCAGGAGCCGGAGAAGGACGAGCACGGAATGCCGAAAATCGGCTGGATGCCGCGCGCCGTCATCGCCTGCGCAAACACGATCAGTGAAGGCATGGGCATCCGTACGAACTCGACGCTCACGCAAGAGTGCCGGAAGGGCGTGATGGAGTTTCTGCTCATCAATCATCCGCTCGACTGTCCCATTTGCGATCAGGCCGGCGAGTGCCGCCTGCAGGAATTCAGCGTCGAGCACGGCAAAGGCGAGAGCCGCTTCCGCGAGGACAAGGTCAAGAAGCCGAAGAACGTGGACATCGGCCCGCGCATCCGCCTCGACGACGAGCGCTGCATCATGTGCAGCCGCTGCATCCGTTTCACCGCCGAGATCGCCGATGATCCCGTGCTCGGCTTCACCGAGCGCGGCAGCCACACCACGCTCTCCGTGCATCCGGGCAAGCGATTGGAAAACAATTACTCGCTCAACACCGTCGATATCTGCCCCGTCGGCGCGCTGACCTCGAACGACTTCCGCTTTCAGATGCGCGTGTGGTTTCTCAACGAGACCAAAAGCATCTGCACCAAGTGCGGCCGCGGCTGCAACACCGAGATCAGCAGCCGCGAGAACACCGTCTATCGCCAGACGCCGCGCGACAACAACGACGTCAACTCGTCGTGGATGTGCGATCAGGGCCGCCTCGATTTCCATTTCGTGAACAGCGAGTATCGACTGACCGATCCGATGGTGCGCACCGCGGCCAGTAACACGGACACTCCTGTCCGTGACGGTGGGGTGCGGACAGGATTGTCCGCAGTACCAGCCGGCCGACACGAGATCACCACTTGGAAAAGAGCCCACGCCGCCGCCGCATCGGGCCTCAAGTCCGTGACGCCCGGGCAGATCGCCATCGTCGCCTCCGCCCGCATGACGAACGAGGAGCTTTTCATGGTCCGCTCGCTCGCGAAGACCCTCGGCGTCACCCAGATCGATGTCGTCCCCCGCACCGGCGGCGCGGATGAATACCTGCGCGCTGACGACCTGAACCCTAACTCCAACGGCGTCCGCCAAATCCTCGGCATCGAGCCGGGCGCGAAATTGCAGAGCATCATCGACGGCGTGCGCGGTGGCACCATCAAAGCCGTGCTCGCGCTCGGGGAGAATTTGCTCAAGGCCGGATTTGAGAAGGCTGATCTGCAGAAGCTCTCGTGCCTCGTCTCCTCGCATATCCTCGCCAACGCCACGGCTGATCTCTCGACCGTGGTGCTGCCTGGTTCATCGTATGCCGAGAAGCGTGGCAGCATGATCAACGTCACCGGCCGGCTTCAGCGCCTCAGCCGCGCGATTCCTCATCCCGGCGACGCGCACGATACTTGGGAGATCCTGCGCGATCTCATCGTCGCATGCGGCGGATCGAACGGGCTTCACTCGGTTGAAGACGTGTTCAAACACATGGCCTCGGAGATTTCCATCTTCGAAGGCCTCACGCTTACCCGCATCGGCGAGCACGGCGTGCAGGTGATGGAGACGACGGAGAAAATCCCGCTGCTTGAGCGCGAGAAGGAGCGGAAGGCGAAAGGAGTCATCGTCGGCTAGCCATGACGGGCATCTTCTCCAGCATTGATGTCGCCTTTCTCATCGCTTCGGTGGCGAAGATCGTGTTCCTCACCTTTCTCGTCATCCTGCCGATGGTCGCGTATTCCGTTTACGCCGAGCGCCGCTTCAGCGCCATCATCCAGGACCGCGTCGGGCCGAACCGCGTCGGCATCCCGCTAACACTCTTCGGCTTCAAGAAGGACCTGCAGATTCTCGGCATCGGCGGCCTGCTGCAGCCGATGGCCGACGGCCTGAAGTTCCTGCTCAAAGAAGACTTCACGCCCGGCCACGTGAACAAGTTCTACTACTGGCTGGCCCCATGCCTCACGATGGTCCCTGCGCTGCTCACCTGCGCGGTGATGCCCTTCGGCAGCGAGCTTGATCTGAGCTGGTTCGGAGCCACGCAGCCGATCAAAGGCGTGATCGCCGACCTCAATGTCGGGCCGCTCTACATGTTCGCCATCTCATCGCTCGGCGTTTACGGCATCGTGATCGCAGGCTGGGCGTCGAACTCCAAATATCCCTTTCTCGGTGGCGTGCGCGCCTCGTCGCAAATGATCTCATACGAGATCTCGCTCGGCCTCTCGATCATCCCTGTGCTCATGATCTTCGGTGAGCTGAACCTCTCGAAGATGTCTGCGTTCCAAGACGCGAACGGCTGGCTGCTGCTGCCTTTCTGGGGCGACTCGGCACCTTGGAGCAACGGCGGAAACTTCAGCCGCTGGCTGCTGCTAATCCCGCTCGGCATCTCGTTCGTGGTCTTCACCGTCTCGATGTTCGCCGAGACAAACCGCACGCCCTTCGACCTCGCCGAATGCGAGACGGAACTCGTCGCCGGCTACCACACCGAGTACAGCTCCATGAAGTTCGCCCTCTTCTTCCTCGGCGAATACGCCGCGATGATCATCGGCTCGGGCCTCGCCGTCACGCTCTTCCTCGGCGGCTGGAGCATCCCCTTCGCCCCGCTGCTCTCCGAACTCACCGGCCTGCAATTCCACTTCATTCCCGGCGACACGCCGCTCTACACAGGCGTGCTGCACATCGTCACGTTCTTCGCCAAGGTGTTCGCGTGCATCCTCTTCTTCATCTGGGTCCGCTGGACGCTCCCAAGATTCCGCTTCGACCAGCTCATGGCCCTCGGCTGGAAAGTCTTCTTCGAACTCGCGCTGTTGAACGTGATCCTCACCGCCGCGATCCTCATTTGGTTCCCGATGAAATAACGAACGCACTCTGCATGGCCACCATCGTCGTCCAACGCCCCAAGCTCGCCTGGCATGAAAAGTGGTTCATCTCCACTTTCGCCAAGGGGATGAAGCTCACCCTGGGGCATGCGATCAAGAATCTCCTGCTGCTCATCGGCCGCAAGCCGAAGACGACCATGGAATACCCCGAGCAGAAGTGGGACCTCAATCTGCCCGACTACTACCGCGGCGCGCCGGCGCTGGTGACCGATGAGCACGACCGCGAGCGCTGCGTGAGCTGCCAGCTCTGCGAGTTCATCTGCCCGCCGAAGGCCATCAAGATCATCCCTGGCGAGATTCCGGGCGATGATCCGTGGGCGAAGGTGGAGAAGCGGCCGAAGGTGTTCGAGATCGACATGATCCGCTGCATTTACTGCGGCATGTGCGAGGAGGTCTGCCCGGAGCAGGCCATCTATCTGCGCAAAGATTACGCCATCACCGGCACCTCGCGCGCCGAGATGCTGCACGACAAGGAGCGGCTTTATGAGATCGGCGGCAAACGCGTCGGGCTGGTGAACAAATGGAATGAGCTGAAGTGAACGCTGACCATTCAACTTTGAACATTGAAATCTCCCACCTGAGACCCTGACTTCCGAATTCTGATCTCTGACTTCCGCCCATGTCCGCTCCGCTCTTCTACCTCTTCGCCGCGATCACGCTCCTGTTTGGAGTGATGGTGATCGCCTCGAGGAATCCGGTGACGAGCGCGCTGTCGCTGGCGGTGAGTTTCGTGGGCCTTGCCGCCTTGTTCGTGAGCCTGGACGCTTATTTCATCGGCACCATCCAGGTGCTCGTGTATGCGGGCGCGGTGATGGTGTTGTTTCTTTTCATCATCATGTTGCTCGACATCCGGGCGGTCGAGTTGATGAAGCCAAACTACGCAGCAGTCGGCGCGGCCATCATCCTCGCGGCGGTGCTGATCATGCAGGTGGCCACGGTGTTGAGCGGATTTGAAGCCGGCCGCAAGAGCACGACGGACGTGGCCTTGAAGCCGCAGCAGGCTCTCGAGGCGATGGGCTCGAAGGCGCTGCCCACCATCGCGGACGACCTCAAGGCCGGCGTGCTGCCGGACACGAAGCTCATGGGCCTGCAGCTCTACCAGCGGTATGCGTTTCATCTTCAAATCGTCGGACTGCTCCTGCTCGTCGGCACTGTCGGAGTCGTGGTGCTGAGCAAAAAGGAACGCAGCGGAGGAAAGCAGGAGTGAAGCAGCTTTCCTCCATTCGTCATTCGTCATTCGTCATTCGCCATTCCCGATGATCACGCTGAACCACTACCTCCTCGTCAGCGGCGCGCTCTTTGCCCTCGGGCTCGGCGGCATCGTCGTGCGGCGGAACATCCTCGTCATCTACATGTGCCTGGAGATGATGCTCAGCGCCGCGAACCTTGCCCTCGTCGCGTTCTCGCGTTTTCATCTCACCGATGGTCTGCCGGACTACTCCGCGCAGGCGCTGGTGTTTTTCACCATCACCGTCGCGGCGGCCGAGGTGGCCGTCGGCCTGGCCATCATCGTGGCCATGTACCGCACGAAGCGCAGCGTCGATGTCGAATCCGTGACGAAGATGCAGGGCTGAACTGGAACGCCGCAGCACCGAATGAACCCCATCACGCCTTCCTCGATCGTCCTGCTCCTGCCGCTCTTCTCGGCGCTGGTCATCCTGCTGTTTCACCGACAGCTCAAGGGCGCCGCAGCGCTCATCTCCATCGGCTCCGCCGGCATCTGCGCCCTCATCAGCACCTTCATCATCCTCGGCGCGCACGACACGATGCACCGCATCCTGCCGTTCATCCACATCGACAAGGATCTCAGCTTCTCCATCAACGCCCTGATCGATGGCCAGAGCCGCGGCATGCTCTTCATCGTCACCTTTGTCGGCTTCCTCGTGCATCTCTACTCCCACGGCTACATGAAGG
>JANOBO010000222.1:0-17983 GCA_031411695.1 Verrucomicrobiaceae bacterium | reverse complement strand
CTCGGGAAGAAGGATGAGCACGCGATTAGCCCGGCCCGTGAGATGCAGGCGATGCAGGATGAGACCCGCCTCGATCGTCTTGCCGAGCCCGACCTCATCCGCGAGCAGCACGCGTGGCTTCACGCGGCTGCTGACTTCGTCGGCGATGAACATCTGGTGCGGCAGCAGATCCACGCGACCGCCGACGAATCCGCGCACGCTGGACTTCTGCATCTCACTGCGGAACCGCAGCGCCTCGGCGCGCAGGTCGGCCGTGCGGAGATCATCGATCTGTCCGGCCAGCAGGCGGTCCTCAGGTTTGCTGAAGCTGATCGTGTCCGCGAGCTGCGCCTCGGGCACGTCCAGCTTTCCGCAGCGATAGAGCAGCAGCCCCGCCTTCTCGGTGACGGAGCTGACGGAGAGGGACTCGCCCGTGTGCGTCTTGATCGTATCGCCCTCCTGGAAATGCACGCGCTGCAGCGGCGCGCTCTTCATCGCGTATTGACGCAGCTCGTTGGCGGCCGGGAAGAAGATCTCGATCCGGCCATACTCCACCTTCAATACCACGCCGAGGCCGAGGTCAGCCTCCGTTTTGCTTACCCAGCGTTGTCCAGGAACCGGTGTCTCCATGCTTGATCTCCAAAAAATTAGGGGAGGGCGAGGTTAGCGAAGCAGGGACGATGGGCAAGCGGCGATCTCTCTTGGCGCGAGATTGTGGCTTGGCGGATTTCGCGCCCGAGAGCTGAGAGCGGACGGTAGGGCTTACTCCAGCGCGTCGTCTCCCAGGTGCGCGGCCAGATGCTTGCGCAGCTCCGTGCGTGCGCGGAAGAGGAGGCTCTTCACGGCTGGCAGGGACATGCCGAGGACTTCGCAGATGTCCTCATACGGCACTTCCTCGTAGCGCCGCATCACCACGGCCAGCCGCTGCTTCTCCGGCAGCAGGGTGATCGCGTGATCCAGCGCGCGCTCCAGCTCGTCCTGCTGCGAGAGCACATCAGCCGATGGCGCCATGGGATGGGCGTATTGCTTCGGCGCGTCGTCATCATTCTCCGCGTCGAGCGGCACCTCCTTGCGGCGGTTGCGCTTCCGCATCTCATTGAAGACAAGGTTGCGCGTGATGGTGAACATCCAGGTGGTGAACTTCGCGCTCGGCTCATAGCGCGGCGCGCTCTTCCAGATGCGGACAAAAACCTGCTGCGCGATGTCGTGCGCGTCGTCCAGACTGTTCAGCATGCGGGCTACGGTGCCGATGATCGCGCGCTGATGCAGCTCCACCAGTTTCTCGAATGCCCGCTCGTCACCCTCCTTCACGCGCAGCATCAGCCGCACGCTTTCTTCGTCAGACGTGCCCTCCTCCGTTCCTGCGCGGACGGATTCAGAGGTTGGAGGGGCGGTCCATTCGGGGTCCGGCATGAGGCAAACGGGAGGACTGGACTTGATGCTAGCCGTGGTCACGGGTCGTGTAAACCTACGGCAATAGGATTGGTCGCGCGCGCCACGAGCCGTCGCTGTCTTGTGGGCTGATCGCTTCAAAACAGGACGCGCGCGGTGCAGATTGATTGCACGCTCTTGCTTTCACGATGCCCAACCCGCGCTCCAAAACGTATCCCCACCCACCATGAGCAACTACACCTGGCAAACCACCTTCCGCGCGCTCTTTGACCGCTGCTTGGAGCAATATGAATCCGGCAAGACCGATCCCTCGGCTTGGTTCACGGCCGCCGACAAGGATTTCCTGAAGTCCATCGGCTGCCGCGAGCGCGAGTTCTTCGACTTCGTCGATGACCACGCGAACGCCGACGATGGCGAGCCGAGCATCGAGACGGCGCTGCTGATCGCATCGGCCCGGCGTGATTATTTGAATGCCGTGCAGCGCGGCAGGACGAGCGACAAGATCGTCGCCCCCTCCGAACTACCCGCGAAGACAGCCGAGCTGGATGGCATCGTGTGGCTGCCGCGCATCATCGCAAAGGCGCGCGCCAAGCTGCGCGGCGAGATGGATCCGGACACCATGTTCGGCTGCGGCGGTGACCGCGCGTTTTGCGCGCGCCACGACATTCATCCAGCTGATCTCCTGCGCACCGTTTGGGCGGCTGAGGATGATGACAAGCGCATCCTCGCCTTCGTGAAGAGCGGCGGAAATTGGGCCTGAGCCCGTCGCCATGGCAGCGGACGTTTTCCGCCTCCACCGCCCTGTGAAGGGACAAAAGGTGTCCATGCGGGAAACTCGGGCGTGGATATCGATTTCGATTCTTGAGCGCTGGAAACTGCGTGGACATAATCGCCACCTATGTCTTTCCGCAGATCCCGCTCATCATTTGTCATCGCCGTCCTGGGCTTGTCGTTGGCCTCGGCGTCGCACCTCCTCGCCGAAGAACCTCCCATCGTCGGCGGCGTGGAGGCCGTCGGTTACACATCCATCGACGCGAATACCGGCGCCTACAATCAGCCCGGCTGGGTGCAGCGCCGTCCGTTTGCGACGACGCGCGTGCATATCCAGCGGAATCCAGGCGAGATCTCCATCGAGCAATGGATCCGAGCCCGCGAGAAGGATGGCGAGTGGAAGTTCCGGATGCAGGAGGAGATCGAGTTCGGTCTGCCCGGTCGCATCCAGCTCGACTTCTATTATGACTGGACCATCGAGGACAGCAAAGCCGAGCACCTCGACTTTGCCGGCGAGATCCGCTGGGCGCCGGCGGACTGGGGCGCGCTGCCGCTGAACCCGGCGTTCTATTTGGAATACAAGCTCACGGACTCCTCACGCGGCGGGGACGTGATCGAGCCGAAACTGTTGCTCGGCGAGGACTTTGGCGATGGCTGGCACTGGGGTATGAACTTGATCTATGAACGCGAACTGGGAGGCGAGAAGACCGAAGAGGTGGCCGTCTCGCAGGCCATCAGCAAGACCATCTGCGAGTCCCTCTCTCTCGGATTCGAGATGAAGTGGACGCGCGAGACGGTCGCGGGCGCACGCAACGAGCCGGAGCATAAGTTCGTGGTCGGACCGCAGCTTCAATGGCGGCCGACAAAGAACATGCACATCGACTTGGCCGCGCTGGCCGGTTGCACGGAGCATTCGCCGGACTTTGAAGGCTGGTTCATCGTCGGATATGACTTTGGCGCGCCTGCGAAGAAGGGCGGGAACATCCCGCTCTCGGGAAGGCGATGATGACTGAACTCGACTCGATGAAATGAGTGAGGTGATTCCAAGGCCATGCGTTTCCGGCAGTGGGGCTGTGCATCGGAGCGGAAGGGCTGGGCGTGCGTCGTGGCTCACGTTGCTGGGATCCATTTCGCTGCACGCGGCGGTGTTTGCCGTTGCGGCGCATTTCGTGATGAGGCCGGGTGATTTGCCGGCTGGCACGTCACTGGCGGAAGGGTTGGATCAGAGCGGGCTCTTTTTATCCGTGAAGGTCAACGCTCCAGCGCAGGTGCGCAGCGGAGCGCAGACCACCCGCGTCATCCGCAAGACCCTGCCCGTGCAGCTTCAGCGTGTGATGGTCGCCGCGCGCACCGATCTCGCGCTGCCCGCGCCTGCGCCAGCTTTTGATCTGCCGGAGGCACTTCCGCCTGACACGAAAACGGCGCGCTCAGCTCCAACCGCGTCTCACGATGCGCCGCCTTCAAAGAAGATCGCCAGCCGTGCAGGCAAGGGCGCTGGCAAGTCAGGTGCGAACCAAAGTTCGGGCGGTGGAGCCGGCTTGGGAAATGCGACAGCGCCGAAGCCGGTGGCGACGCGAGTTCCGGTGTATCCGTTTGCCGCGAAGAAGCGTGGAGAGCAGGGGATGGTGCTCGTGCGAGTGCGCGTGAACGAATCAGGCCGCGTGGTATCCAGCACAGTCCACCGCAGCAGCGGGCATGCTCAGCTTGATGAGGCGGCCGTGGCGTGTGTGTGGAAATGGAGTTTCACTCCCGGCCAGTCGGCCGGCAGAGCTGTGCAGTCATCCGCTGTTGTGCGGGTTTCGTTCCGGCTCGAAGGCTAAGCGCGAAGCGCTCAGCGAAAGTTCGGTGCGCGAAAGTTCGGCGCGGGCCGCGCCGAACAACAGCCGGGCCGGCTGTGCTCCCCTCGGCGGTGCTGCGCGCCGTTCACTTCAAGCATTCCAGCACGGCCAGCGTCATTGCTTTCACACCGGTTTCCATCGTCGGCTCTGCATCGGGTTTGAAGAACGGTGAGTGCAGGCTCGGCAGCGGTTGGTTGGTCTTCTCCGCGTCTTTCACTTTTTCCGCCGCGGTGGCGCCGAGCCAGAACATGCAGATCGGGAGTTTGTCGGCAGTCATGCCGTAGCGGGAGAAATCCTCGCCACCCATCGTGGGCTTGCGCTCCTTCATGCTTTCCTTGCCGAAGTTTCTCTCAAACAACGCGCCGAGCTTCTGCGTGAGCGCGTCGTCGTTTTTCAAGACGGGCGTGTAGAGATCGTTCTCCTTCACTTCGGGCAGCAGATTTTCCGGCAGGCCTGCGGTCAGGCCGACGCCCCGTGCGATGCGCTTGATGGACTCCATCACCTTGTAGCGCGTTTCCTCGCTGGTGGCGCGCACGGTGAGTTGCAGTTCGACTTTGTCGGAGATGATGTTGTGCTTTGTGCCGCCGTGGATCGAGCCGACGGTCACCACGACGGGCTCCAGCGGATGCACCTCGCGGCTGGCGATGGTTTGCAAGGCAATGACGAGCTGCGAGGCGATGACGATGGGATCCTTCGTCGCCTGCGGTTGCGCGCCGTGGCCGCCGACGCCGTGGACGATGATGTCGATGTTGTCCACGCTCGCCGTCGCCCCACCGGGTGTGATGCCCAGCGTGCCCGCCGCCAGCTCCGATGAGCAGTGCAGCGCGAGACAGAGATCGGGCTTTGGGAATTTCTCAAACAGTCCGTCCTTCAACATCGCGCTCGCACCGCCGCCGCGTTCTTCCGCAGGCTGGCCGATAAAGACGAGCGTGCCCTTCCACTGGTCCTTCAGCGCCATCATCGCCTTTGCCGTGCCGACCCAGCAGGTCATGTGCATGTCGTGACCACAGGCGTGCATGACGGAGACTTCATTGCCCAGATCATCCTTCGTCTTCACCTTGCTGGCGAATGGCAGGCCCGTGATCTCGCGCACCGGCAGCGCATCGAGATCGGTGCACTTTCTCGGTGACCTCGAGTCCGATCTTGCGCATCTCCTCGGCCACACGCTGGCTCGTTTTCTCTTCTTGAAACGACAGCTCGGGATTCGCGTGCAGATGCTGGTAGAGGCTGATGAGAGAGTCCTTTTCCTTCGCAACGACAGATGAAACTGCATCGAGCCCCGGATCGGCAGCTAGCGTGTGTGCGGTGAGGGCGAGAAGAATGGCGAGCGGCTTCATGATGTGAATACAGAGCAGGCCAGGGCAAACTTGTCGAGTTTTGGAATGTGTGATTCCACGGGGGCGGGGCCGACATCCAGCCAGCGTGGGACCCGGGCAGCCACAAATTGACAGCCGGGTGCCGGAGGCCGAAATACCGCCGTGATTGGAGACGGCCATTCAGTTGGAGCCGATGCCAGCGCCTCGGAGCTGCTGCCGCAGGTCTATGACGATCTGCGTCGTCTGGCTCGAGGCATGGTGGCGACGAATGGATTGCAAACGCTGACAGCGACCGCGCTGGTCCATGAGGCCTGGCTGCGGGTGTCCAAGGACAGCGGGCCGCGCTGGGAAAATCGGCGTCATTTCTTCAACGCGGCGGCGCAGGCGATGC
Organism: Verrucomicrobiaceae bacterium; assembly: GCA_031411695.1. GTDB lineage: Bacteria > Verrucomicrobiota > Verrucomicrobiia > Verrucomicrobiales > Verrucomicrobiaceae > JAIBCL01. Next base: position 12,296 of record JANOBO010000222.1, on the reverse strand, counting down.
GGCGCATTCTGCTGAACCGGGCGCGTGACAAGCACAGGCTGAAGCGCGGCGGAAATCATGAGCATGTGGACTTGGATCACGTGGAAATTGCGGCGCCGGTGCCCGAAGAAGAATTGCTCGCCCTGGATGACGCGCTGGACCGGCTGGCGAAAGAGGAGCCGTTGCTCGCCGAACTCGTAGGGTTGCGTTATTTCGTCGGATTGAAGTGGCAGGAGATTGCCGAGATGATCGGAGTCCAGGAGCGGGAGCTGCACCGACAGTGGACGTTCGCTCGTGCGTGGTTGAAGGCGGAGATCACGGGGGCGTGAACAATTTTGCCGGAAGCGGATGCGCACGGGGCAGGTACGACACAGCACGCCATGAATCCACCACCCCCCTCCAGCCGGATCAAAGACATCTTCCTCGCCGCTCACATCATCGGTGATCGTGAGGAGCGTGCGCGATTCCTGGAGCAAGCCTGCGGCGGGGACGCGGAGCTGCTGCAGCGCGTGCAGACCTTGCTCGATGCCGATGCGGGACCGGAGGGCTTCCTGGACAGACCCGTGAGCTCGGAGGCGACGCCGGGCGACAAGGTGGGATACTTTGGCGACTATGTGCTGCTCGATGAGATCGCGCGCGGATCGAACGGCGTGGTCTTCCGCGCACGGCAGGTATCGCTGGATCGCGTGGTGGCCCTGAAGATGCTGAAGGACGGACCACTGCTGACGAACGACGCCGACGTGCAGCGCTTGCGTGCGGAGGCGAAGTCCGCCGCGTCGCTGGATCATCCGAACATCGTTCCCATCTACGAAGTCGGTGCTCACGACGGGCAGCCGTATTTCAGCATGAAGCTCATCGATGGCGGCACGCTGCACTTCCGCATGGCGGAGTATCAGCAAGACGTGCGCAAGGCCGTGGCATTGCTCGTCAAAGTGGCGCGCGCGGTGCATCACGCCCACAGCCAGGGCATCCTGCATCGTGATCTGAAGCCGGGGAACATTTTGATCGACGCCGCCGGCGAGCCGCACATCGCGGACTTCGGACTGGCGCGGAAGATCGGCTTTGATTCCAGCCTCACCATGACCGGTCAGGTCATGGGCACGCCGCTTTACATGAGCCCCGAGCAGGCACGCTGCGGCGCGAAGGAGCTCGCGCCCGCCACGGACATCTACAGCCTGGGCACGATGCTCTACGAACTGATCGAGGGTCGTCGCCCATTCCAGTCGGATGACTTGCTCGACCTCATCAAACAGGTCGCCGAGAACCCGGCACCCGCCCCGCAGACACCGCATCGTGAGCTGGCCACCATCGCGATGAAGTGCTTGGGAAAATCGCCCGCCTCACGTTACGCCACCGCAGGTGAGCTCGCGGATGTTCTCGAAGCCTGGCTGCGAGGCACACCGTCGGATTCCACGGTCAGCGCGAAGAGCCCGTCGCTCGCGCTCTGGCTCGCCTTGCCGGTGATCGTCGCGCTTGCGTGGGCAGGCTGGCAGTTCATGCCAGCATCGAGTCCGATGACGGTCCCCATGACACGCGATGCGGTCGTGACCACGACGACGGATGAACTCGATCCACCGGGTGTCGCTGGCAGCGGAGTATCGTTGCGCGAGGCCATCCGGGATGCAGTCCCTGGCACGCGCATCACCTTTGATGCCTCGAGTTTCAAAGGTGAAAACAAGATCGTACTCGCGCAGGACAAAGGCGAGATCGAGATCGTGAAGAACCTTGAGCTGGATGCCTCAGCGCTGCCACAGGGCATCACCCTGCACTCGCCAGCGGGCGGTTATCGAAAGCTCAGCATCGGCTCTGCGGCGGTGGTGAGCGTGAGGCGTGTCACCTTCACTGCCGAGGTGCTGGACTCGCGCGTCAGCGCGGGACAGGGAGGTGCGATCCACAATGAGGGCACTCTCACGCTGCACGAGTGCCGGTTCATCAAAAATGGCGGTGGTGGCAATGGCGGCGCCATTTTCACCACGGGTGGCCTGACGATGCATCGGTGCGTCTTCGAAGGGAACGAGAGCCGGGGCATAGGTGGTGCCGTATGCGTCAAACGGTCCGCAGCACCGGTGCGCGCTGTTCACTGCCTGTTCAAAGACAATGTCAGCCACGGCAACGGCGGCGGTGCGGTTCAAGTATCCGGCCGCGAGACAGATACCCAGGTCGTTTTGGAGCATTGCACGCTCACAGGAAATGAGGCCACCGCCTCCAACAGCCGGGAGAAAAACTTGCTGGCGGATCGCGGAGGAGGAGGCGGCGTCCGGGTGGAGCCAGGCCTCGTGGAGATTACGCACTGCATCATCGCGGGAAACAAGGCGGTCATTGCAGGCATGGAAAACGTCCGAGGCGAGGTGAAGCAAACCGGCCCCAATTTCATCGGCGGCGATCCGAAGGACGCGCCAGCGGGTCTTGGCGCGAGCGTCAAGTGAAGGCCGAAAAGTGTCCGGCTTTTTTTGCCGGAATCATTTTCGGACGGGGTATCATCAAGTGAACGGAGCCTTGTGCTTCAGCCCACACCATCAATCCACCCACTTCCATGAAACACACCATCCGCCTCCTCGTCCGCGTCGCCTGCGCGATGTTCATCCTCAGCACCGCCACCTTGGTCCGCGCCGATCTGCCCCAGCAACGCAAGGCGCTCGACGAACTCCAGGCCGCGAAGAAAGCCGACGATCCGATGCCATTGCTCGAGTCCGCCAGAACCCGCATCACCAATGCCAACAAGGGAAACAAGGGGGGCGACAAGGAAGACGTGATCGATAAAATCGACGAGGCCATCAAGGAGCTGAAAGCCGGCAACAAGACCAGGATGGAGCAGAAGATCAACGCGGCCATCTCCAACCTCCAGCAGGGCAAAGACAAATCGAAACGTCCTCGATAAGGACTGGTGTCAGGAGGGACAGGGTTTTACGGCGCGAAATTTTTTCAGACGTTTTGCCGGAACGAAAAGACCGCACGGGACATGTGCTGAGTGCACACTATGAAACACACGTCGTCCTTCTGCCTTCGTGATTCGGCATCATGCATGCGCACGTGCCCAATCTCCTCAGCTACCAAGGCTGCGTCTCGGTCGGCACCACTCAGTTCAACGGCACCGGCCAGTTCACAGCCTGTCGAAGATCACCGATAACCGGACACTGGCCTGTTCTACAGCAAGGCAGTTGCGAGCGCTGTAGATCCGCTCATTGAGCCGACTGGCAGGCCGGGAGGCGTTTTTCAAAAGGCTGTCAGGCGCAAGAGGTAATATGACGCCGCCTGCCTGCCACGAGGGTTGTTCCACCTTGGCAGTCGTGTGTCTTTCCGCGAGCCGTCTGACTGGAAATGAGTAGTGGTGCCGTTAAAGTGAGGCGTGAACAAAACCTCGATCATCTTCACACTTGTCTTCGTCGTGTCGCTCTCGGCAACAGGTGCCGGCAAGCTGCAATACAACCGCGATGTGCGGCCGATCCTCAATGAAAAGTGCTTTCATTGCCACGGGACGGATGCCGCTCATCGCAAGGGCGACCTGCGGCTCGATGTGCGGGACAGCGCGCTGAAGCCCGCCAAATCGGGCGACATCGCGATTGTGCCGGGCAAGCCGGAGGAGAGCCAAGTGCTCAAGCGCGTCGAGCTCCCACAGGATGATGAAGACGTGATGCCACCCGAGAAGGACGGCAAGCCTTTGACGAGCGAAGAGAAAACCGTGCTGCGTCAATGGATCAGCGAGGGCGCGGAGTATCAGGGGCACTGGGCGTTTTTGAAACCGGAGCGCTCGCCGGTTCCACGAATTGAGAATCCGAAATCTGAAATCCGAAACGAGATCGACGCCTTCATTGCCGCGCGACTTGAGAAAGAAGGTCTGCAACCATCGCCCGAGGCGGACCGCGCGACTTTGCTGAGGCGCGTGACGCTGGACCTCACGGGACTTCCGCCGACGCCGGAGGAAGTGGATGCTTTTGTGAATGGAACTGCTGCGTCGAACGAGTCACCCGAGTCACGTCCGACCCATAAGACCTATGAGCAGGTCGTCGATGACCTCCTCCAAAGCCCCCACTACGGCGAGCGCATGGCCATGCAGTGGCTCGACTTTGCGCGCTACGCCGACAGCCACGGTTTTCAAACCGACAGCAGTCGTGCGATGTGGCCGTGGCGGGACTGGGTGATCAAAGCCTACAACGACAACATGCCTTTCGACCAGTTCACCATCCAGCAGGTCGGCGGCGATCTTTTGCCGAATGCGACGCGCGATCAAATCGTCGCGACTGGCTTCAATCGGAATCATCGGCTGAACGGCGAGGGCGGCATCATCGCGGAAGAATGGCGCATCGAGAACATCATCGACCGCGTGGAAACCACGAGCTTCACGTGGCTCGGCCTCACGATGAACTGCTGCCGCTGCCACGACCACAAATATGACCCGCTCACCCAAAAGGACTTCTATTCGTTCTTTGCCTTCTTCAACAACGTGGCTGAGAGCGGCACGATTCAGGGCGCGTCAAACCGCAGTGGCGGCAACTCGGACCCGGTGATTGAAGTGCCGGACGCGGCGGATGAAGTGGAGAGCGCCGGAATCAAAAAGAAGATCGACAAGGCAAAGGCGAAGGTGACAGAGCTCGAGCTGCAACTGCCGAACCTCGTCGCAAACTGGGAAGCTGAGATGGAAAGTCCCGAGTCCGCAAAGAAGGAGATGTGGTCGCCGCTCGCAGTCACCAACGTGATTTCCGAAGGCAAGGCGTCGCCGAAGAAACTGCCGGATGGCTCGTGGGTGATCGGCGGTCGCAATCCCGACTTCGACACTTACACAGCCACGTCGCCGCTGCGCACAGGCGCGTTCACGGGTCTGCTGCTCGAGACGTTTCCAGATCCGTCATTGCCCGCGCAGAGCCTGGGCCGGGCTGCGAATGGCAACTATGTTCTCACCGGCATCGAGGCTGAGATCAGCGCGCCGGGTCTGCGGAAACCATTGAAGGTGGCGTTCACGCGGGCTGAATCCGACTACTCGCAGAGTGGCTACGATGTGAAGCTCTTGCTCGATAAAGAACCGAAGAACGGATGGGCCATCGATGGCAACGATCCAAAGAAGAAGGTGGAGCGAAAGGCGATGTTCCTCGCGGACAAGGCCGTGAAGGTGCCGACCGGCGCGACACTGACCGTGCGGCTGCTGCATCAGTCCAACTTTGGCGGGCATAACATCGGGCGCTTCCGTTTGTCCGCCACGGACGATGAGCCCGCCCTCGTCAGTCTCGATGGTCATGGGGGGCCGCCGGCGGCAGTGCTCGCCGTGATGAAGACGCCGACCGAGAACCGCACGCCGAAGCAGCGTGAGGAATTGGAGAAGTTTTACCGCGCGAGTGTCGACAGCCCGCTGCGGGACGCCGACTTCGCGCTGGCGGCCGCAAGGGCCGAGCTCGATGCGCTGACCCGCAGCGTGCCCACCGTCATGGTGATGAAGGAAGGTCCGGCGCGGGATGCCTTCGTGCTGACGCGCGGGGAATACGACAAGCCCGGCGCGAAGGTGAGCATGGCGACGCCCGCCGTGCTCCCGCCCATGCCGGCGGGCGCTCCGGCTAATCGTCTCGGTCTTGCCAAATGGATCGTCGATCCCGCGAATCCGCTGACAGCCCGCGTTTGGGAAACGCTCTTCGGCGTCGGCCTTTCCAAATCGACCGAGAACCTCGGCACCCAGTCGGAGTACCCCGTGCATCCCGAGCTGCTCGACTGGCTCGCATCCGAATTCGTGCGCAGCGGGTGGAACATGAAGGCCATGCAAAAGCTGATGGTGATGAGCGCCGCGTATCGGCAGTCATCCAAGGTCACGCCCGCGTTGCTGGAGAGAGATCCCGAGAACCGCCTGCTCGCGCGCGGCCCGCGCTTTCGATTGTCCGGCGAGGTCGTGCGCGATCAAGCGCTGGCCATCGCCGGCCTGCTCGTGCCGAAGGTGGGCGGTCCCAGCGTGAAGCCGTACATGCCCGACCGCGTGTGGGATGACACCAGCAAATACGGCGACCTCCGCGGCTACAAGGCGGACACGGGCGAGGGACTCTTCCGGCGCAGCTTCTACACGATCTGGAAACGCACCGCCGCTCCGCCGACGATGCTGCTTTTCGACGCGCCCACGCGCGAAGTATGCACCGTGAAACGCAGCCGCACGAACACGCCGCTGCAGGCGCTGTCGCTGCTCAACGAAGTCACCTTCGTCGAAGCCGCGCGTGCGCTTGGTCAGAAGATGATCCTCGAGGGCGGCGCCACGCCCGAGCAGCGCATCGCCTTCGCCTTCAAGCGCGCCGTCTCACGCGAGCCGACAATTGACGAAGTGAACCTGCTCGCGGCAGGACTCGCCAAACGCCGCGCCGAATTCAAAGCGAAACCTGAGAGCGCGAAGCAATTCATCACCACCGGCATGACCAAAGCCGACGCACACATCGCGCCCGAAGATCTCGCCGCCTACGGCGTGACGGCGAGCGTGATTTTGAACATGAACGAGGTGGTGACGAGACCGTGAGGGAACATTGAACATTGAACGTTGAATGGGGAGGAGCTTGTGATGCGTGACGTTCAGAATAAGACGACAGATCGGGGCGACGGCGGGAAGAAGTACGATTTGGAAGAACGGCTGCTGGAATTTGCGGCGGCGATCATTCGGTTTACTGAAAAAATGAGCAAGACCGATGTGGGGAGACATGTGAGCGGGCAATTGCTTCGCTCCGGCAACGCGCCGCTGGGACACCAGGGTGAGGCGGTGCGTTCCCTTGCTGAAGAACCCATCGGATGCCGGTCCTTTACTCGACGAAACCAAACAGCTCATCCGCATCTTCGTCACCAGCGTCCGCACTGCCCCGCGAAACGCGGCCGCAGATCTCGTGAAACGTTGAACATTGAACGCTCAACATTGAGCATTGAAAGAAGAAGCACTCGCCTTTGGCTCGTTGCCCAGAACAGAGGCCTCTCAGAATTCAATGTTCAATGTTGAGTGTTCAATGTTCAACGTTCTCTTCCCTTCGTCCATGAACTCCTCCGACTCCCCCAATTCAAAGTTCAATGTTGAGCGTTCAATGTTCAATGTTTCGCCCGTTCTCAACCGCCGTCTTTTCCTTCGTCACAGCACCCAGCTCGGCACCGTCGCGCTTGCTTCGCTGCTGGCGAATGAAACACAGGCGGCTCCAAGCGCGCGCGTGTTTCCAAACTTCGCGCCCAAGGCGAAGCGCATCATTTACTTGTTCCAGTCCGGCGCGCCTTCGCAGATGGATTTGTTTGATCCAAAGCCGGGGATGGCCAAGCATCGGGCGGAGGATTTGCCGCAGTCGATCCGGCAGGGACAGCGGCTGACGACGATGACGTCGGGACAAAAATCGTTTCCAGTCGCACCATCGATCTTCAAGTTCGCGCAGCACGGCAGGAGCGGCATGTGGCTGAGCGAGCTGATGCCGCACATCGCGGGCGTGGCGGATGAGCTGTGTGTGATCCGCTCGATGTTCACCGAGGCGATCAATCACGATCCGGCGATCACGTTTTGTCAGACCGGCTCACAGCTCGCGGGCAGGCCGAGCATCGGCGCGTGGCTGAGCTACGGGCTCGGCAGTGCAAACCGAGATCTTCCGGCTTATGTCGTGATGACGTCGTTCGGCACCGGCCGCCGTGACGACCAGCCGCTTTATGACAGGCTGTGGGGCAGCGGCTTCTTGCCCACGCAGCATCAGGGCGTGAGATTTCGCAACGCGGGCGATCCCGTGCTGTATCTCTCGAACCCGCCCGGCGTTGACCGCCCGATGCGCCGCGGGATGCTGGATGAACTGGCGGCGCTCAATCAGCGGGACTTCGCCGCGTTTGGCGATCCCGAGACGAACACGCGCATCGCGCAGTACGAGATGGCCTTCCGGATGCAGATGAGCGTGCCGGAGCTTGTCGATGCATCGAAGGAGCCGCAGCATGTGCTCGACATGTACGGTCCCGATGTGAAGACGCCGGGGACTTATGCGGCCAACTGCCTTCTTGCGCGCCGGCTTGCCGAGCGTGATGTGCGCTGCATCCAGCTCTTCCACATGGGCTGGGATCATCACGGCGGACTGCCGAAGGCGATCAAAGGCCAGTGCAGCGACACCGACCAGCCGACGGCGGCGCTGATCAAGGATTTGAAACAACGCGGCCTGCTCGACGACACGCTGATCGTGTGGGGCGGCGAGTTCGGCAGGACGATCTACTCTCAAGGCGCGCTGACGGAGACGAACTACGGGCGGGATCATCATCCGCGCTGTTTCTCGATCTTCATGGCCGGCGGCGGCGTGCGCAAAGGCACGACGTATGGCGAGACGGACGACTACAGCTACAACATCACGCGTGATCCCGTCCACGTTCATGACTTGAACGCCACGATCATGCACCTGCTCGGCATCAATCACGAGCGGCTCAATTTCAAGTTTCAAGGTCTGGACATGCGGCTCACGGGAATCGCGGGCCAGTTGGTTAAAGGCGTGCTCGGATAAGTTCAGCCAGCAGGCCGTGCATCGCAGGGTGTCAGCCTTCGCGCGCGTTTGTCGCATTCGTTCGTTCGCACACCCGAAGCTCTTTTTTCTTGTCGTTCCCGTGGCACATGTCCAGGGTAGCGGCCCATGAAAAGAACCTTTTTGTTTGTCGGTCTGCTTGCCCTCACTCCGCCGATGGCGCCCAGCCTGCGCGGCGCGGAAGCCTTTGAAGCCGCACTCGGCCGGGAAGGGGACCTGCCAGGAGGCAAAGAGGCGGACGGCATCCGCGGCGACTTCGTTTTGCGGAACGACAAGGTCGAGGCCGTGATCTCGCAAAACGCCCCCAACCGTCGCGCGAACATGAGCACCTTTTACGGGGCGGATGGCGTCACGCCGGGCCTGCTCTATGACCTGACCTTACGAGGTGCGAACAACGACCAGCTCGTTTGCTACGGCCCGACGGGTCACGGGCCGGTAAGCTATGTGAAGATCGTGCCGACCAAAGAGGAAGGCAGCGCCGCAGTCGAATCCGTGATCACCGCGGCGAAGAATGGCGGCGTCTTCAAGCGCCATGAGTACCGCGTGCGGGATGGTGTGCAGGGCATCTTCATCACCACCATCATGCGGAATGAAACCGACAAGCCGCAGCAGGTGAGCACGAAGGATGATCTCACGCGCTTCGAGTCCACGGGAGATGTCGAGGGCGGTGTCCGCTGGATGGACGCGATCAATCCGGCGCACAAGGGCGCTTATGCGCTGACGGTTTTGAGCGTGACCGGCGCGAAGGCAGCCGGTGGTGAGATCACGATCTCGCCCGGCTCGGAAGTGGTCATCGCGCGTTTCTTTGCGACGGGTCGCTCGCCTGCGGAAGCGGTTGGAGAAGCACTGGCCGCAAAGGGGGGCAATGCCACCGTCGTGCGCGGAAAGCTACAGAACGCTGATGGCTCGCCGATCACATCGGCGCGCGTGATGGTGCCGCAAGGGAAAGGCACGGTGGCGGCGTATCCCGATGACAAGGGCGCCTATTCGTTCAAGTCTGCCGCCACGGGCGAGGTTGAATGCAAGATTGAGGACACGGGACGGGAAGATGCCTCAGTTCGTTTCAAGGTGACGGGAGGCGGAGAAGTGAACGCACCGACGGTGACGATGAAGCCGGCCTCGCGCATTCGTTTCGATATCACGGACGCTGAGGGGAAATCAATCCCGTGCAAGGCGCACTTTGAGCCGCTCGATGCCGGAGTGGCAAAGCTCGACCTCGGGCCGAAGCATCGCGCTCATGGTTGCGTGGACCAATATCACTCGGAGAAAGGGCAGTTCACCGTGCAGCTTCCGCCGGGGGGCTATCGCGTCGTGGTCGTACACGGACCTGAGTTTGACCACATCTCGCAGGAAGTGGCGCTTGCCCCTGGGCAGGAGTTTGCGCTCAAAGGAAAACTCACGCGCGTGGTGGACACGAAGGGATGGATCAGCATGGACCCGCACAATCACTCAACGCCCAGCGGCGACAACGTGTGTGACACTGACGGCCGCCTGATCAATCTCGCGGCGGAGCACATCGAGTTTGCGCCGACGACCGAGCACAACCGCTTTTACGATTGGAAGCCGCTCATCGAGAAACTCGGCGTCGCGCCGTTCATGAGCACGGTGTCCGGTGTGGAGCTGACGGGAGCGCGCGCGCATTTCAATTCGTTCCCGTTTACGCCCGATCCGCTGCAACAGGATGGCGGCGCGCCGGTGTGGAATGACGATCCGCGCATCAATGCCCTCACCCTGCGCCGCTGGCAGACTGAAGATCCGACGCGCTGGATCCAGATCAACCATCCCGATCTTTCAAACCTTTTCGTGGATCGCGACAGTGACGGCCTCGCTGACGGCGGCTTTGTCGGCATCGGCGGCATCATTGACGGCTACGAGGTCGAGAATGGAGCGGGCACCGACATCCTCTACGGCGCGCCGTTCAAGGTGAACCGCGCGCCTGGAGCCCTGGCGGCGAAGGCGACGTCCGTGCGCGAGTTCATCTGGCTGCAGCTGCTGAACCAAGGCCACCGCATCAGCGCGGTCGGCGTGGCGGATGCGCATCAGGTGTATGGCAATGGCGTCGGTTGCTGGCGCAACTACCTTCCGAGCACGACCGACGATCCGGCGAAGATCGCATGGACGGAGGTGTCGCCGCACATGAAGAAGGCGAACATGGTGCTGACGACGCAGCCGTTTCTGGAAGTGACCACTGCGGACGGGCACATCGCCGGTGAGGATGTGCGCGGCAACGGCGGCATCGATCTCAAGGTCAAGGTGCAATGCAACACCTGGGCCGGCATCGACCGCGTCCAGGTGCTCGTGAATGGTCGCGCGGAGCCGAAGCTTAATTTCACACGCGCCACCACGCCGGACATGTTCGGCAAAGGGGTTGTGCAATTTGACCGCACGATTCATGTGCCGCTCGAGCAGGACGCGCATCTGATCGTTGTCGCCACCAGCGAGAGCGAAACGCTGAAGGTCGCCTACGGCACGAGCGACTACGCGAAGATGCGCCCGATGGCCTTCAACAATCCAATCTACGTGGACATCGACGGACACGGCTTTCGGGCGAACGGTGACACGCTGGGATTTGAGCTGCCTCCCGGCAGTCTCAATGCGGACAAAGCCCGCGCGCAGCTGGAGAGGGCTGGGCTGCTCAAAACAGAATTCAAGAAGGAGCCTGCGACCAAGCCCGGTGGCAAGGCAGCCGCTTCTGAGGAGCTCTGAACGGAATCCTGCGACCGGCTGCCTGCACCGATGCCTCTGCCGCGTCGGTGCTCAGCGGACTGTCTTGCGGATGAACTGGCCGCCGGAGCTTTTGACAAAATCGAGGACGAAGTTCGGCGGAGCCTTTTTTACGGTGTGGGCGAAGAGCTTGACCTTGTTCTCAAGCATCGGTTTTGCCACTCGCTTGAACGCGGTCTGATCCAGATGGTCGTCGAAATCGCAGAACCAATAGATGGCGTCCACTTTCATGAGCGTGACCATCGCCAGAATGGCGCCGGTGACGTCACCGGTCCAGGCAGACCAGGCATTGTGTGCGTCTTCCTGCGGAATGGCAGGGCAGTGCCGCTCCGGGCTGAAGGGATTGATGCCGGCCGCAGGCGCGGTGTAAAACCACGGATAAAAATCGCGCTCGTATGAATGCAGCAGGCAGCCATCGACCTCGACAACGTGCGCTTTCGCAAAGTCGCGGCTGATCTCAGCGCGGAGCTTTTCGACGTAGGGCTTCATGCTGGGGCTGTTGTCGAGGATCACGCCGAGACGCCGCGCCTCAATGTCAGCGCCGAAGATTTTTCCAGACACAACCTGCTGCTGTTGCTCCGGCGTGGACTTGTCATCCTTCCAAATTGGCAGCGCGGCGGCCTCGGCTGCGGCGACGACCTGGCGCACGGCTTCAAGATCCTCGAGGTAGCCCTTGATGTAGGCGTCGGTCTGCGGATCGGATAGCCGCCCTTCGAGAAACTGGGCGTGATCGCGGGCATCCTTGCGGCTGAGATCGCCGGCTTTGAATTGAAAGTTCAGCGGCACGGCGTTTCCCGTGACTGTGAAGACCTCGGTCGCGCGCTTCGTCAGGTCGGCCTTCGACCATTCGACGAGATACATCGTATACTTCACGATCCAGGGCTTCGTCCACTTGCCGCCGGTGGCTTCGGCGGCGAGAAGCGGCGAGGCGGAAAAACGCGCGCAAGTTGCGGCGGCGGTGAGGGAGGCGATCAAGGTTCTGCGGTTCATGGTGGTTGAGTTCTGAAGGTGTAAACTCATGCGGCATCCCCCATGCCCCGTCTGGCTCGGGCGCTTGGACTATTGGATGCCTTTCGATTTGAGGAAGGGGACAAGCTCATCGACACCGAAGTCCGCGAG
>JANOBO010000221.1:0-5933 GCA_031411695.1 Verrucomicrobiaceae bacterium | reverse complement strand
TAAAGACATTTATGCTGGTTATAAACGCACTAAAATTATTCCATTGCTCAACTACAAATTTGAAAGTGATAATTTAGAACAAGAGTTTGTAGATAACCTTTTTGTGTCCAATTGGCAAAAGGGCAAATCGTGCTTAATTGTTGTCAATAAAGTGACACGGAGCATTGATTTGTATAAAACCATGAAAACACAATTCCATAGCTCCGCGTTTCACCCTCTCACGGTCTCCTTGTGTCTCAGCCTCCTCTTATTTACCTCCGCCGCCGCGCAATCAACGATCAACTCCACGAACAAGTTCGCCTACGGCGCAAACACCGGCTGGGTGAACCTCCGCCCCTCCGCCGCCGATGGCGTCATCGTAGGCGAGGCTTACCTCTCCGGCTTCGCCTACGGCTCGAACTTCGGCTGGATGAATCTCGGCGATGGCTCGCCGGTGAACGGCCACACTTACGCCAACGCCTCCGCCGCCGATTGCGGCGTGAACCACGACGGCACCGGCAATCTCTCGGGCTTTGCCTATGGCGCGAACATCGGCTGGATCAATTTCGGCTGGGCGGCGGCGAATGATCCCAATCGGCCGCGCTTCGATCTCTCCAGCGGCAACTTCCTCGGTTACGCCTACAGCGCCAACACCGGCTGGATCAACCTGGGCACCGGCGATCTCGACGCCGACTCGATGACCAGCCCCGACACAGACGCCGACGGCATCGCCGACGCGTGGGAGATGCAGAAGTTTGGCAACCTCAGTCTCGCCGGCATCGGCACCGACAAGGACGGTGACGGCGTAACCGATGCCGCCGAGTACGCCGCCGACACGAACCCGAACAGCGCGGGCGACTATCTCCGCGTGATCTCGCAGACCTACAACGCGGGCCTGACGCAGGTCACGTTGCAATTCGCCACCACGCGGCCGACGCGCCTCTACCGCATCGAAACCAGCACCACGCTGCTGAGCACCGGCCCCGGCGCATGGGCGCTGATTGGCACTACCTTCTTCGCCGATCCAGGAACGACGACCACCAAGATCGTCACCTTCGCCACCATCCCCGCCCGCTTCTTCCGCGCCGTGGCGTCCAAGCCGCTGCAGTAACCGGGGCGTGTCGCCCCGCAGTGACGACAGTGCGAGACACTCACCATTTTCTTGTTGTTGCGGGGCGAAACGCCCCGCTTACTTGAGGCATGTCCGCCACGGAAAAACCACACCTCTCCGCCGAGGAGCTTGCGCGTTATGCGCGGCATCTTTCGATCCCGGAGTTTGGCATCGCGGGACAAAAGAAACTCAAGGCCGCGAAGGTGCTGTGCATCGGCGCCGGTGGTCTTGGCTCGCCGGTCACGATGTATCTCGCAGCCGCCGGCGTCGGCTGCATTGGGATCGTCGATGCGGATGTGGTCGATGCTTCGAACCTCCAGCGGCAGGTGCTTTACAGCACGGCTGACATTGGCAGGAAAAAACTCGACGCGGCAAAAGAGCGGCTGCTCGGGATCAATCCGCATGTAACCATCGAGTCGCATCCGGTTTTGTTCACGGCTGCGAACGCTCGCGAAATTGCCGCCGACTACGATGTCGTGATTGATGGCACGGATAATTTTGCCACGCGTTACCTCAGCAACGACGTGTGCGTGTGGCTGAAGAAACCAAACATCTACGGCTCCATCCTGCGCTTCGAGGGACAGGTGAGCGTCTTCGCCCCGCATCTCGGCGGCCCATGCTACCGCTGCATGGTGCCGCAGCCGCCAGCGCCGGGACTGGTGCCGAGCTGCGCGGAAGGCGGCGTGCTCGGCGTGCTGCCCGGCATCGTCGGCTCGATGCAGGCGCTGGAGGCGATCAAGCTCATCGCGGGCATCGGCGAGCCGTTGATCGGGAAACTCCTTCACGTCGATACGCTTGCCATGCGCTTCCGCACCGTGCAGCTTCGGCGCGATCCTGAGTGTCCCGTTTGCAGCGAGCATGCGACGATCACCGAACCCATCGATTACCAAGGCTTCTGCGGCATGAGCAACTCCCCACCCACTGACGTCCCGACCGTGACCGTGCAAGATCTCAACGAGGCGCGCCTCACGCGCGCGCCGCATCTTCTGCTGGATGTGCGTGAGCCTGCCGAGCACGCCGTCGGCCACATCGAAGGCTCCATGCTCATCCCGCTCGGAGAGCTGGAGTCGCGGCTCGGCGAGCTGCCACGCGATCGGCGCATCCTCGTCCATTGCAAAGGCGGAGGCCGCAGCGCAAAGGCGGTCGGCCTGCTGCGGCAGCGCGGGTTCGATGATGCTTGGAATGTGACGGGCGGCATCACCGCGTGGTCGCAGGAGATCGACCCGAATGTGGCGGTGGCCTAGCGATTGCAAAGATCATGGACGCCGGCGCTCTCGAATCGATCCTCCCATTGCTCCGATGTCCGGTGAGCAGGCAGCCGCTCCGGTTTGCCTCAACCGAAGAAAAGCGCGCCGCTTCGTTTCCTGAATATGCGCTCGCGCTCGCGTCACAAGACGGCCGTCACGTCTATCCTGTCAGTGACGGCATTCCCGTTCTGCTGCCGCCTGAAACACTGAGCACTGAGCACTGAGCCCTTCGATGCACTCCATCCGCCAGCTTCTTTCCCACATGCCGCATCGGCTGCATTGGACGCTGGTCGTGCTCATGGCAGTCGTGATCCCCGCGGCGACGCGGCGCACGGAGAAGCCCGGAGAGTTTTATCCGTTCTCAAACTTCCCAATGTATTCCCGCTTCGCGCCGGAGACGTATTACGTGTTCGTCACCGACTTGAAGGATGAGCCGATCGCCGTCGGCCGCACCTTCGGGACGGCCATTTCGAACGCGAAGAAGTCGTACGACCAGAAGCTCACAAACCTGAAGAAGAAGGCTGGAGGAAAGGGCAGGAAGGCGGACTTGCCGGACGAGGCGAGACGAGTCGCCGCCGATGAGGTGCTGCGATGGCTCGCTGAGAGCGCGCCCGACCGCGCGCTCGTGCGGACGCACGGCGGGCTCCGTCTTCATCACGTGGATGTCATCTTCAAAGACGCGCAGGTCAGCAAACACTCGCGGCAGGTGGGCGAGATCCATTTCGACGGTCCATGAGCGCGGAATCCAGAAGCCCTCCACGCTGGAAACGCGCCATGAACTATTGGCTCGCGCTGGAGCCGTTTCGTCATGCGCGCTGGGAACTAGCCATCCTCCGTGTCGTGCTGGCCTTGCTGTTCTGGGACATTCACACGGCATGGATCGGCTTTTGGCGCGAGCCCTCCCGCGCGGTCGTGCAGGCCTTCTCTCCATCGCTGCGGCTCGACAACAAATATGAAGCCATGCCGCATCCGAACGGCGTCGGCATGTTTCTCGATCTCACCGTCTTGTCAGATGACAAGGTCGAGCGTCCGCTGTGCGCGGCCACCGGTGTCTCGCTGATTCTTTTTGTGCTCGGTGTTCCTGCGGCATTCAGCCTCGCGCTGCCCGTCGTGTTTGGCCTCGGTGTGACGACGCTGATCAACTCGCAAGGCGCCATCGGCCACAACGCGCAGGCCCTGCATCTCGTGCTGCTCGTCATGTGGCTCGCTGGCGTGTGGTCGCAGGCGTGCAGAGCCACAGGGCGGCCGCTGCCGCATGGATTCACGCCCGGGGAGCTCGGGCTCGACTGGGCGCGGCAGGCCTTGATGGCGGGCTATGTAGTCTCCGGCCTCACCAAGCTTGCCAGCACGGACGGCGGCTGGCTTTCCGCCACGCGCTATTTCCCGCTGCACGTGATGAAGAACAACGACATGGAGTTCTACGACACACTCAACCCCGCTGCGCTAAAGCTCGACTGGCTGCCCCAGGTGATGATGGACCACCCGAACCTCTGCATCTTCTTCTTTGGCCTCGCCATTCCGCTCGAGCTTTTTGCCTTCCTCGGCCTGCGCAATCGTCGCATCGCGCTGCTCTTCGGCCTTGGCCTCCTCGTCTTTCACCAGTCCGTCACCGAGCTGACCCATCTCGCCTTTCTCTTCCACAAGCTGCTGCTCTTCTTCCTCTTCGTCAGCCCGCAGTGGTGGCTGGTGGAGGGGATCAAAAAAATCACACGGCGCCCGCAGCAACCGGCTGCTGGCACGTAGCGTCCGCGATCAGTCGCGGCATCTCACCCAGGCAAGGGATCATTCCGGTCGAGCGTTTCACCGGGCAGCTTTGAAAATCCGGCACAAGCTGGCCCCACATCGTCCGCACCGCCTGCGCGAGAAGATGCACATCGCCCCGCGCGTCATGCCGGCGCACGCCGTTGGCGGAGAGACCCAGCCGGGACAGCACCGCATCCAGCCCATGTCCGCCGCGCCCGCCCCAGATTTTTCGTGAGAACGCGCGGGAGTCGATCACGCTCGTCTCACGCACCGGCAAGCCGTGGCGCGTGCAGTTTTCCGCGATGAAGCGCATGTCAAAGCCCGGCCCGTTGTGGGCGATCAAGGTCGCGTCCTCCTCACCGACGAAACGCGAGAAGCCCATCAATGCTTCGATCGGGGAAGGCGCGTCGGCAACGTGCGCATTCGTGATCCCCGTCAGCCCCGTGATGAACGATGGCACACGGCGCTGCGGCCGCACAAAAGTCTCGAAGCGCTCCCCGGAATCCCAGCTCCCCCCGCGAACCTTCACCGCCGCGATCTGGATGATCTCATTGTGATAAGGCGACAGGCCGGTGGTTTCGAGGTCGAAGATGATGAGAGTCATGGGTCGCTGCGCATTCGGTGTTCCCATCAACCGCGCATCACGCATTTTGCAATGAGAAAGCGCGAATGGCCAGCCCCAGCGGGGCGGCACAACAATAGCCGTGGGTGAAACCCACGGACGACAAGGCAGAACGAGATCGGCGGGAAAGGCGAACCGCGTCAGCGGTGACACTCACCAGCGTCCGGTCATTCAAAGGTGTCACCGCTCACGCGGTTCCTCTTGGGGCGGACGTTCAATCGCGTCCGGTTCCGTGGGTTTAACCCACGGAAGGGCCGCCGGTCGGTTAAAAGCTCTTGAACCAAGATTCATCGACTGTGACATTTTCGATCATTTCAGTGCGAATGCCGAGACTGAATTCTTTGAGCTTCTCTGCGAGGTGGTCGCCGTCCACGAGATCAATTGGCGGTGCTCCATCGCGCGTTGCTTCCTTGACCGCGTCACGCGAAAAAGTGCCCGTGGTAATGAATAGTCCTTTATCAGCTCGGCCGACCATCGCCCCACGGAAATCGCGAATATGGCTTGCTGACACAACACCCTGATACCGCTTGCATTGAAAGACGACGTGGAAACTCATGAAGCCATGGATTCGGGCGATACCCTTACCGTCAATGCCTCCGTCGCCTGTACGGCCCGTAACGTCGACCTGCACGAAACCTGACTCGCGCAATAGCCTCTGAATTAGACGCTCAAAGGATGATGGATCAATTGATGTCGTTAGAATGTGGTAAAGAAGGGTGCGCCAGCTCTGCGCTTCTTCTGGTGTCTCCGCTTCCGAAGACGGTTGGTTGCTCTTCCGAGCGGTCTTTGCCAATTTCTCTTTTCGGTCTTGTTCTCTCGCAGATTTGGTGACGTCCTTAGGGTCAACCGCTGTTAGGTCAGTTTTTGCGAGCGACCAGACTCCGCGGCTGGAGTTGGTCACGACACCATACTTCTTCAAGTATGTTCGCGCCCATGCGAGCCGATATTGAATCTCGGTTATGTTGCTTGCTTCAGCATCATGCAACACAGCCAAAATGTCCTCTGACAGGTTGAGGTTCTCGATGACTTTCTCGTAAATCTCATCAATGGATCCGGACCCACCCAAGTCCCGCAAGGCTGTGATGAGAGGATTCATCAACTGGTCGTATGAGGGAAGTTTTGTCATGGGATGGTCGCGCAGACGAATGTTGCCCGTGTCGATTACTCGCTGTGCGAAGCGCCGGGCGTTCATCTTGATTCAATCGGGGCAGTCTGGAAAGACTGCGTTGTC
>JANOBO010000220.1:0-42640 GCA_031411695.1 Verrucomicrobiaceae bacterium | reverse complement strand
GATCGCATTATGCAATTTTCCTCCATTTCAACGTTTTTCCCACCGCTAGAAATCATCCCGATTCTCGGTGCTACCCGCATGTCCGTCGAAACGCTGATGGCGTTGGGTGCTGCAGCGACTCTGGTCGTCACGATGTTCACGTTCACGAACTGGCGCTTCGGCGTGAAGGCCGCCTTCTTCATCGTTCTGTTTGAAGGCGCGATTCGCAAGTGGGTGATGCCCGGAGCCCAGGAACTGGCGTATTTCACCAAGGACATCTTTTTGATCGGCGCCTACCTGAAGTTCTTTTTCTCGCCGGACGCGGATTTGCGCGCCTGGAAAATCCGCGCGCCGGTCGGGTTCGCATTATTGATGTCCACCGTCGTTACCTTTTCCGCACTGAATCCTAACATCGGGTCCGTCGTCCTCGCCCTTTACGGCGTGAAGATCTACCTCTTCTACATCCCGCTGGCGTTCATGATGCCTTATCTGTTCAGATCGAAGGACGAGATGATGAGCAACCTGTTTTGGTACGCCATGATGGCCACGCCGATTTGTATTCTCGGAATCCTTCAATTTGCGGCACCTGGCTACAGCTTCTTGAACGTGTATGCCCAGACGGGGATGGGTGTGGATGCGACCGGTTTTGGATTCGGTGAGAAAGTGAGGATCACCGGCACTTTCTCCTACATCACCGGTCACACGACTTTCGTCGTTATCTTCACAGCCTTCCATCTCGCGCTCTTGATGAACAAGCTGCCCAAGTGGCACATGATCGCGCTGACTTGTAACCTGCCGCTTCTAGCCGCGAACTCGTTCATGGGCGGATCACGCTCGTCCATGATTACCATCGCCTTCACCGCCGCGGTTTTCCTCGTTGTGTCGCTGTTCACGAAGATCGGCACCGGCTCGAACACGATCCTGGTCATCGGAGGAGGCGCTGCGGTTGTCGCGCTGGTGGTGAGTGCATTCTTCGGTGAGGCGAAGGAGCAATGGATGACCCGGCTTCGAGCAAGTGATGACACGGTGTACGAGCGCGTCGTCGGGATGCAGGCTGACTCCATCGGGCAGGCCATCAGTGAGTGTGGCGTATTTGGCTACGGGATTGGGATGACGCACCCCGCACTGGAACGATTGCGAAACGTGCTCAAGATCCGTCGTCCCGACCGAGTGCCTCCGGTGTTCGACAGTGAACCGGGGCAGGTCTGGGCGGAATTGGGGCTTCTAGGCTGGGCGGCGTGGTATGGACTTCGTCTCGTGCTGTTGTTCAATGTTTACGTCTCGTTTCTCCGATGTCCTTCCGGCCCTTTGAAGTCACTGTTTTTGGGGATTTTCATCATCTCCGGTGTGCATATGATCATGTCCGTGGTGTTGAATCATACGGCCAACTTCTTCGTGTTCGCTCTCTACGGCCTGACACTCATTCCGACACTGCATCCCTCGGTCTCCCGAATGAGCGGGCGGGGTGCTCCGGCTCCCGTCGGCTCGCGAACGCCAAATACGGCCCCCGTCGGCGCTGGCAGGTAACCTGTGAATCGGGAGAGAATGTGACTTGCTTCATCACCGCTCCGCTGTGATGCCGGTGATGCAAACCCTAAGTTGAATTTTGGCGACCACCTGCCCTATAACCGCCGTTTTCCCCGCCTATGAGCGTGTGCAAGACGCTCTGAACACTCTATCTGTGATCAAGGCCTGTGATCCACGGCCGGCTGAGATCATTGTTCATGTGGATGGCGGCGCGCAGCGCGTGGTGGATGCGATCTTGGCCGCGCACCCCGACGTCCGCATCCTGACCAGCACGGAACTCATTGGTCCCGGCGGTGCAAGAAATCGTCTCGTCCAAGAGGCGAGCCATGAACTCGTCGCAAATTTCGATGACGACTCTCATCCCGCGCACACGGATTATTTTGCCCGTGTCATGGACGATTTGAAGCTCTTCCCAGACATGGCCGCGCTGAGCGCCGCAAGCCAACAATGGGAAAAGGACATGCCGGGATTCATGGCGATCGGGATTCTCTCCGGCTGTGGCTGCGTGTTCCGGAAAAGCTGGTTTGAGCGCATCAGCGGCTTTGTGCCTGTGCGCATCGCCTACTGCATGGAGGAGGTGGATGTGAGTCTGCAATTGCATGAGATCGGCGGTCAGATGATTCATGATCCCGGCCTCCACGTCAGGCATCTGAAGGTTCTTCCCGCCAGGCCGGATGCCGAGGTCGGCGCGGACATCCTCGCAAACACTGCACTGTTCCCCTATTTGCGGTTTCCGCCGGCCCTCTGGGTGCTGGGGCTGTGGCAGGTCATCAGCCGGATGTCCTACATTTGCAGGACGGATCGGGGCCGGGGGCTGAGCCGCGGTCTGCGGCGGATCAGCGCGAGCTTCCGAAAGTATCGCTCTCACAAGCGGGTCGTCCCGATGGCGAAAATAGTTTCCTGGTACGCTCTGCGGCGCCATCCGTTGCTTTTGAAGCAAACTTGATGAGCCCGCTCTCCGCCAGGGGTAAACTCAGGTCGTTGGCCAATTCGTTGCTGCGGCGCGGCGCAAGGATTCTCTATCCTTACGGCGCCATCCGGCGTGTGTGGCTCGGCCCTCTCCGGGGAACTCGTTTTGTGGTGCAGCAGGGTGTGGCCGCCACCGTGGCGTTCGGACTGGATAACTTGAACCTTGGGTTCTTGTCTTCGAGAATCCAGCCTGGGCAGGTGATCTATGACATCGGAGCGAATCACGGCCAGACTTCCATTTTCTTCTCCCGGCAGACCGGCCCCAGCGGAAGTGTCCACGCCTTTGAACCAGTTCCCGTCAACGTGGAGATGTTAAACAGGAATCTTGGTCTCAACGGCATTCGGAACGTCACGGTTCACACGATTGCACTGGCAGACCAGCCTGGAGCGCGGCGGTTTCTGTTCGATCCCGAGCGGCACACCATGGGCGTCTTGGCCGAAACGGCAGTCAAAATGCGGGACTGGCAGGCAGGGTTCGAAGTGAGGTGTGACTCCATCGACCATCTGCTGGCGCAAGGAATGCCCGTCCCCGACCTGCTGAAAATTGATGTTGAGGGAGCAGGAGCCGGTGTGCTGCGTGGTGCGGAGAAGCTTTTGAGTGACAAGCCGCCAGCGATTTATTTTGAACTTCACGCGCTCACCCATGAGGCGCCGGAAGTGGCGATCTTGACTGAACTCCAGAGCAGGTGGCACTACACCGTGACTGACATCACCGGCATGCTCGAGATGCCAGCCGGTGAGCATTGGGGCGCCGCTGTCTGGTGTGCCCCACCCAGCACCACGCCAGACACCCTGCCGGCATGATCGCCGCTTTGCGCAATGCAGTCACCGAAGGAAACGCGGCCGCAAGAATGGCGGAAGACCTGCCCTCAGCACACAGGCTACGCGCGGACTTCATCATGAGCAGGGCACTCCGCTACATCCGGCTGCCGGGATACAACGCGCCGAGAAAAGTCATGATGCGCGGAGGCATCACGGTGAACTACCGGCTGAATCGCGGCGACATCCAGAGCCTGCGGGAGGTGCTGATGGAGGAGGTGTATCGATGCGATCTGCCCGCCACCCCCACGACTTTGTTGGATTTGGGTGCGAACATCGGCCTCGCCTCGCTCTGGTTTTCTCAAATTCGGCCGGGGCAAAACAGCAGGCCAAGAACCATCGCCGTCGAGCCGGTGCCTGGCAATGCTGCGGTGGCGAGGTTGAACTTTGAAAGCAACCGGCTTGATGGGGAAGTCATCGAGTCAGCGGTCGGCCGTGCCGACCTACAGGGATGGTTTGCGCAGCGGGCAGAGTCCAATTTAGGCCACTTGGTCCAGCCCGGCGCGGAAGATGATCCACCGAAAAAAATCTCCGTGCAAGTCTTCGGGATCAACACACTCCTCGACAGGTTTCCTTCAGGCACAGCTGACCTTGTCAAAATGGACATCGAAGGCGGCGAGGCCGCATTGCTCGGGGATGACACGACGTGGCTCGCGCGGGTGAGAATGCTTTTGGTGGAGTGGCATGATGGGCTGGCGGACTCGGCACCGCTGATCCGAAATGCGGAGTCAGCCGGATTCGAGCACCGACGGATCAACGTCACGCGCCAGAGCAATCTCAGCCTTCTCTTCAAGCCGGCTTGATGCTTTGATTCGCTATCGAAGCGCGCCCGATGTATTTCCAGAACGCCATGCGCCCACGCTATTCCCATATTCCTTTTCTCCCATGAAACGCGCGCTCATCACCGGCATCACGGGGCAGGACGGGTCGTATCTGACCGAACTGCTGCTCGGCATGGGATATGAGGTCCATGGCTTGATGCGGCAGACGGGGCTGGAGCAGATCAAGGGCAGCCATCATTACGGCGCGCCGGATGGACTTTACGAGCGCTGCAAGCTTCATCCCATCAGCCTGGATAATTTTCCCGGGCTCTACCGCCTCGTCTCGCAGACGCAATTCGATGAATGCTACCATCTCGCCGCTTCATCGTTTGTCGGCGAGAAGCTGGCGGACGGATACCAGACCATCCAGACGAACATTGCCGGCACGCATTATTTGCTGGCCGCGCTGTGTGAGTTTCAAAAATCGTGCCGGTTTTATTATGCCGGCACCAGTGAGATGTTTGGACGGCCGCACTCGGCGCCGCAGAGGGAGGACACGCCGTTCATGCCGCGCAATGCGTACGGCATCAGCAAGCTGGCCGCCTTCCATCTGGTGCGGAACTATCGCGAGACGCAGGACATGTTCTGCTGCTCCGGCATTCTTTACAATCACGAGAGCCCACGCCGGCGATCCGAGTTCGTCACACGGAAGATCACGCTGGCGGTGGCCCGCATCGCCGCAGGCAAACAGGACAAGCTCGAACTGGGAAATCTCGACGCGAAGCGCGACTGGGGCTACGCGCCAGACTATGTGAGGGCGATGCATTCCATGCTCGCACAATCCGAGCCCGACGACTTCGTGGTTGCCACGGGCAAGCTTCACTCGGTCGGGGATCTCTGCGAGATCGCCTTCCAGCGCGCGGGGCTCGACTGGCGCAGCCACGTCGTCACGAACCCGATGTTTTTCCGCAATGAGGACGCCGTGCCGCTGCAAGGCGACCCCTCCAAGATCCGCCAGCGGACGGGATGGGAGCCAAGCAAAGACTTTTCGGCGATGATCTGCGAGATGGTCGATGCGGATCTGAGCCGGATTTGAAAACACCTTGAAGCACCTCGCCCATGGCATGCATATCTGGGTTCCCGGTATCCGCGACGATACTGGCGGGATTCAGGCGTTCTCCCGGTTCTTCGTGACGGCGCTTCGGGAAGGGTTTCCCGACAGGCCGCTTCGCGTCTTTGTGAAAAACGAAGAACTCGATCCTGGCGATCCCCTGATCACGCCGGGCGTCACCATTCAGTCCCTGCGGACCGTTCCAGCCTCTGTCCGGTCTCTTTCAATGGCATCCCTCGGACTCTGGCACGGGCTGAAGGAGCGCCCCGCGTGTACGCTTTCCACGCACCTGCATTTTTTCACGGCGATGAGCCTGCTCAAATCTGCGGCAGGCATCCCGTACGGCGGCGTGCTTCATGGCATCGAGGCTTGGAAGATCCGCTCCGAATCGCGCATCCAAGCCTTGCGCAATGCAGACCGTCTGCTCGCGGTCAGTCACTTCACACGGGATCGTGTCATTTCCGAGTATGAGCTTTCGCCGGACAAAGTCGCCGTGGTGCCGAACACATTCGACAGCACCCGTTTTCGTCCTGGCCCAAAACCCGCGCATCTTTTGAAGCGATACGGGCTGCGGGCGGATCAGCCAGTGCTTCTGACGGTGAGCCGGCTGGCCTTATCGGAGCGATACAAGGGCCACTGGCAGGTACTCATCGCCATGCAATGGATACGCGAGGTGTTTCCTGACGTGCAGTATCTCATCGTCGGCACTGGAGATGAACTCCGACATCTGGGCACCGCCGTACATTCACTCGGCCTCCAGGCAAATGTCACATTTGTCGGCTTCGTGCCCACCACGGAACTCGCAGATCATTACCGGCTTTGCGATGCGTTCGTGATGCCGAGCACGAAGGAGGGCTTCGGCATTGTTTTCCTCGAGGCGGCGGCATGTGGGAAGCCGGTCATCGCCGGCAATCTCGACGGATCAGTCGATGCGCTGGACCAAGGCCGGATCGGCATGCTCGTGGATCCCCACAGTCCGCGGCAGATCGCCGACGCGGCCATTTCGGCATTGATCAAGAGCCATCCGAACCGACTTCTTTTCGATCCAGACGCGCTTTCACGCGCGGTCAGCGAGCGCTTCGGATACGAGGCCGTGAAGAAGCAGTTGATCGGGGAGGTGCAGCTTCTTCTCGATTCCTCCGGCAAACACGCGGGAAAAGCCCAGGTGAATGCCACCGCAAAGATCAGTCCGGTGAGACGTCCCGCACCGCCCGCGCGACGCGCGCCCCGAATCGTCGTGCTGACACAGCTCAATTCACCGTACCAAGTGGAGTTCTTCAACTGCGTGGCCTTGCATGGGGACTGCCATCTCGAGGTCATCTACCTCACCCATCAGGATAAGAACCGGCAATGGCAGTCGCCTGACATCAGTCACTCCCACATCGTTCTGTCGGAGCATCCGAATCTGCAATCCAACGCGGTTGACGCCTTGTTGAGCGCTGATCTCGCGGTCTTCAATTACTACACTGACATTTTTGCATGGCAGGCCATCCGCCAGCGCGCTCAATCAGGGAAGCCGTGGGTCTTCTGGGGAGAGAGGCCTGGGTACTTTCACATCGGGCCGCCAGGCGGCTGGTTCCGCCGGTTCGCCCTCGCGCCACTCCACCGCTCCCGCGCTCCCATCTGGGGCGTTGGCCAGTTCGGGATAGCCGGCTACCAGAGAGAGTTCGGTTCCGGCCGAAGGTACGAGAATGTGTCGTACTACTCCAATCTCGCGCGCTTCAGAACGAGACGTCCGCCTGCCCGTGACGGCACGCGGACCTTCCTCTACTCAGGCTCCATGATTCATCGGAAGGGCGTCGATCTCCTCGCCCAAGCGTTCGCGACGATAGCGGCGGATACGCCGCACGTGCGACTTCTCCTGGTGGGCGCAGGTGACCTCGTGCCCGCCATGAAGGAGGCGCTCTCCTCATGCGCAGATCGCGTCGAATGGGCCGGCTTCCAGACGTGGGAGAAGCTGCCTGACTTTTATGAACGCAGCGACTTCTTCTGCTTCCCCTCCAGATACGACGGATGGGGACTGGCTCTCGTCGAGGCTCTAGCCTCCGGCCTCCCTGCCATCGCCACGGACCACACAGGTGCAGCCTTGGAGTTTGTGAATGCGCAACACACCAACGGCTGGATGATTCCGGCAGGAGACGCTTCTGCCTTGGTGGCAGCGATGCGTCTGGCCGCATCGATGCCCGACGACACGATCGAGGCAATGAGCGCCGAGGCAAAAGCCGCCGTCATGGCGCACTCTCTCCACGATGGCGCCGACCGGTTCGTCTCCGCCTCAAACAGCGCGATTCAAGAATGGGCGTCGTAAAAACTGAACGGCCCGCAGCTCACCCCTTCAAAACGAAAAAACCAAATGTGCGGCATTGCGGGAATCATAGGATCGA
This sequence comes from Verrucomicrobiaceae bacterium, assembly GCA_031411695.1. GTDB lineage: Bacteria > Verrucomicrobiota > Verrucomicrobiia > Verrucomicrobiales > Verrucomicrobiaceae > JAIBCL01. The sequence continues at coordinate 35,090 of JANOBO010000220.1, read as the reverse complement.
AGAACACAGTCCAACCTCTGGAAACAACGCTCCGGACGATGCAGCAAACCCTTCGGCGACGCGGGCCCGACGACCAAGGAGTCTGGATCTCACCAAATGAAACCGCAGGGCTGGCGCACACGCGGCTCTCCATCCTTGACCTGTCTCCCGCAGGTCATCAGCCGATGGAAACGCCAGACGCTAACTTGGCGATCACCTTCAATGGGGAGATCTATAACTTCCGGGAACTGCGAGCTGCATTGCAGAGCCAAGGCGTGCAGTTCAATAGCGGATCAGACACTGAAGTGCTGCTGAGATTATATGAACAGCAGGGCCCCGCGATGGTAAGCAGCCTGCGAGGGATGTTTGCCTTTGCCATCTGGGATGAGCGCGGGCAGACGGCCTTTCTCGCGCGGGACCCTTTGGGCATCAAGCCGCTCTACTACACCCTCAGCGGTGGCACGCTCGCCTTTGCCTCCGAGTTGCGCGCGCTCACCCAGGCCGGCCTCACCTCCAAAGAGTTGAACCCTTCCGCCCTGACCCAGTACTTCCAGAGCGGATCCGTCGCCGAGCCACACACTCTCCTGCGCGACGTGCTCTGTCTGGAGGCGGGGCACACGCTCACATGGACGGCTGGGAGCGTCGCGATCAAATGCTACTGGCAGATCAAGTTCGAGCCCGCCGCCATGTCGCGCGCGCGCGCGACGGAGATCACCCGCGAGTCGCTTCTCGATTCCGTGCGCGCGCACTTTGTCAGCGATGTTCCCGTCGGGGTGTTCCACCGCGGCGGGATTGACTCGACGGCGTTGGTCGCCCTCGCGCGCGACGTGGGTCAAAAAGATATCGCCACTTTTTCCATCGGTGTGGATGATTCGCACCTGGATGAAAGCTCCATCGCCAAGCGCACCGCCACGCATTTCGGCACGCAGCATCACGAGATGCATCTGACCGGAGAGATGGCCGAAAAGAGCTTCGCGACATTCTTGTCGTCCATGGATCAACCCAGCATCGACGGCCTGAACACATTCACGGTGTCCGCCTTCGCGAGGGAGCATGGGATGAAGGTGGTCCTCTCCGGACTCGGCGGGGACGAGATGTTCGGCGGCTACCCGAGTTTTCAGCAGGTCCCGAAACTTGCGCGGCTCGCGAAGCTGGCACGTCAGGTGCCGCCGCTCGCGGACGCCGGAGGGAGAGTGCTCGAGCGCAGCTCCTTTTCCCACCGGGCCCGGCGTCTCGGTGGATTCCTCCAGGAGGAACCCACCATCGCAAACGCCTACCGTGCCTTCCGAGGCATTTTCTCGCCACATGAGGCGCGGATGCTGTCGGCACGCTTCTCGGGGCATGTGGCCGAGGGCACTCCCCAGACCGCGCTGCCGCAGGCCGCTGCGGAAAATGCACACGATGCTGTGAGCGAGTGCGAGCTACGCTTCTACATGCGCAACCAGTTGCTGCGGGACAGTGACGTGATGAGCATGGCACACGGTTTGGAGTTGCGGGTGCCTTTCGTGGACCGGGCGTTGTTTGAGAGTGTGTCCCGAATTCCAGCGGACCTTCGACTGCGCGCCGGAAAGCAGATGCTGCTCGATGCGGTGCCTGAGGTTCCCGAGTGGGTGGCAAGCCAGCCGAAGCGTGGCTTTGTCTTTCCCTTCGACAAATGGCTGGACGCCAAGTGGGGCGATGCCTTCCGGGATTCTACGGCGAAAATTCCATCCTCACGTCCCACTTGGTACCAGCGCTGGAGCGTCTTCATGCTCTCCGTCTGGATGGACAATCTATAACGTTCCCGCCAGCGCAGGTGCGTTTCTCCCCTCATGATTCAAATAGCTCGTTCGTTTGTCCGCGCCGCAGGGCTTTCCGGCATCATTTCGCCTTGGCTGCAGCGTTGGGAGAACTGGAAGCTCTCAAATTATGGCGCGCTGAAAATGGAGCGCCTCTCACCGGAGGCAGCGCAGGTTGAAAATTGCGCCGGCGCCAGGTTCACCGTCGGGCCGCCGGCTCACTTCGCCGAGATGGCCTGCTCGCGCCATGAGCTGCCGACGATGGTGGCGTGCGCGAATATCTGCGCAGACTTGTTGAAGGGCGGCGTGGCTTGGGACGTCGGCGGTAACGCCGGGTTCTACGGCGCGTTTTTGAGCCAGCTCGTGGGACCGAGCGGAAAAGTCTATGGCTTTGAACCCGTGCCCGACACATTCAAACTGATGTGCGCAAACCTCCGTGAGGCTCAATGCGCCAATGTCACCCCAATGAACCTCGCGCTCAGCGACGTGGACGGCGTGATGCCGATGTCCGTCGATCCAGCCGACAACACAATCAGCTCGCTGGAGCTGCGGGTGGCGGACAGCAGCGTCGAAGTGCGCGTGGCCACCGGCGACAGGCTGGTGGAGTCGGGCGAGTGTGAGGTGCCTGTGATGTTGAAGATCGACATCGAAGGTCACGAATTGAAAGCTTTGAAAGGCATGAGCGGCGTGCTCGCCCGCAGCGAGTGTCGCGCGGTGCTTTGTGAAATTCACTTTGCTATCCTAGCAGCAAGGGGTGAACGCGCCCCATCTGCTAAAGCACGGTTACACCTGCGCGACGCGGGGTTCACCCACTGCTCCTTCATCTCAAGGTCACACCTGATGGCAACCAAATTTCGTGTTTAAGCAATTAAGCCTGTGTTCTGAATTTGTATTTAAGCTTCAGCCATTGCTTCTCGTACACATGCCACGAAACGAACGCCAGAGCGAGTGACACGCCAAGGAACAAGAGTATGAACAGGAAATTACCAGCGAGTTCGCCATGCGTTTTATCCATCAAAACGTTGCCCAATGCCCAAGCTCGTAATGGGATGAGCAGCGGAACATGAAACAGATATATTCCATAGCTATATTTTCCAAATATTTGTAATGGTGTAAGACTTAGAATTCGGGACGGGATATTAAATTTTCCAGGCTGTAATACATGAACTACAACTGAAGCCGTGATTATGTTTATCAGCGTCGGCCCAAAAACTACACAAGGAGAATCAGTGAACCTCAGCCCACCGCGCCACGTTACTAAGGCACCGAGCATCACTAATGATCCTACTGCTAACCTTTGAAAAGCAAAATGTAAAACTGCGAGCCCAGTCCCGTCTTGAAACGACACCGCTATAAATGCGCCCATAGCAAGGCCATCCAAACGGCAAGGAGTGGGAAAATACAATGCCCCGTTAGGCATGTTCATCCCCCAAAGGATCGCACGCAAGGCAGGTGGAAACACAACGAATAACACGCAAGCTTTCTTCAGTGTGCGGCGATCACACATGAAAACTATCCATGGCCACACCACATAAAACTGTTCTTCGACCGCCAATGACCACAGATGGTCCAACACCAACCAGTCTGAAAACGCCCAGACTCCTTGATGCCACACAAACCCAAGATTCGTCAAATGAGCCCACATCCAACCTTGATTTCTCTGAATCTTTTGCAGCCCCTCAGTATCAAAGGAGACAAAATGCGGCAGGATCAAAAAAATTACGGTTAGAAGAAGATAGTAGACCGGAGTGGTGCGCAGAAATCGCCTGGCATAGAAGTTTCGAAAGAAGTTCGGCTTGCCTTTTGAGTATAACAAAATTCGCGTAATCAAAAACCCCGACAATACGAAGAATACGTCGACGCCGACCCAGCCACACGTGAATCCGTTTGCTATGAACAGGTTCACCGGTGTCTCCCACTTTAACCAAAGGGAAACGTGAAACACCATTACCATCAGGATAGCCACTCCTCGAAGTCCGTCCAAGGCTGGGACGTGATTCTGATCTGTATCGGTCATGTGGAGGCTCGGAATGGATGCATGGGAAAACAGGTCGATTTCGTTTGAACGTTTCAAGCGGTATAGATGTAGGGATCGTCAACTCACTGTTGCCACCACAAGGCTATGGGTAGCAATCGGTGTCGAAGTATTCTAGTGAAGTTCACTTGGAGAACATGGATGGCTTCGTGTGCCAGGCGAGAAATGTCAATGATCTAACGACCCGTGCGGATTCTTCATATTATTCCGTCGCTTGCACCGCGTCATGGCGGTCCCACGGAGGCGGCACTATGTATGGTTCGGGCACTTCGTGCAGAGGGAGTAGAAACAACGATATTAAGCAGTGACGATGATCTGGGAGGCCATCTGCGTGTGCCTCTCAATAAGTGGATCGACTATAAAGGCGTTCCTGTATTCTTCTTGCCCCGCAAAACATCAAACCAGCATACCTTGGTGGGCTTCACCTACACGCCGTCGTTTCCGGCCTGGATGCGCGCGAACGCACGCACGTTTGACTTCGTCCACATCCACACAGTTTTCTCGCATCCTGCCAATGTCTCCATGCGTGTCTGCCGCAGAGCCGGCGTTCCACATTGCGTCCGTCCGCTGGGGCAGCTCTGCCGTTGGTCCCTCCAGCAGCGGCGATGGTTGAAAAGGCTGCAGCTCGCCCTGTTCACACGACGCAATCTGAACGGCGCGGCATTCATTCACTGCACGTCGCGGATGGAGGCGGAGGAGAGCGCCGAGGTCGGATCACGCAGTCCCTGTCGCGTGCTGCCGCATGGCCTCGACCTGCCACCTGTCATCGAGAACGCGCGCGCGCTGCTTCGTGCCGAACTGGGCGTCCCCGAGGCGCGGCCACTGGTGGTGTTCATGTCGCGGTTTCATCCCAAGAAAGGAATTGAGATGCTGATCGACGCCGCCGCAAAAGTCCCCCTGCCCTTCGATCTGCTCTTCGCGGGCTCCGGCGATGACTCGTATCTCCGCGAACTCAAGCAGCGCGTCAGCGCGTGCGGCCTTGATGGGCGGGTCCGCTGGCTCGGTTTTCTCGAGGGGACTGACAAATGGCGGCTCCTCCAAGGCGCGGATCTGTTTGTGTTGCCGTCTCACTCCGAGAATTTTGGCATTGCCGTCCTTGAAGCGATTGCGTGCGGATTGCCCGTGGTCGTGTCAGATCAGGTGGCCCTTCAGGATGAGGTGCTGGCCATGGCGCTCGGCCGCGTGGTGCCGCTCGAGACCCCTGCCCTCGCGCGCGCGATGGAAGAATTGCTCGCCTCCGAAACTGAGCGCGGCGAAATCAGGACTCGCGCCATCGCTGCGACCGTTGAGCACTTCAGTTGGAGTGCAGCGGCGCGGCGGCTCATCGCCGCCTATAGGCACTGCATCCTCGAATCATGAAAATCCTCCTCCTCGCCTCCTCGAGCTTTGCCGCCGCCAGGCTCCCTGATGCCTTGCGTGCCGAAGGGCACGAGGTCTGGACATTCAACCGCAGCGCGCCAGCCCAAGCCACCTCGTGGGATCTGTCGGGACCGTATTCCACGCTCGGAGATCGTGCCGCGGCGGCGATGCAGCAGTGTGACGTGCTCATTAACTACGCCATCGTCAAAAATGGCACCATCGAGGAAAACATCGCCCTCACCGACCAGATCATGTCCGCCGCGCGCCGTCTCGGGGTGCGGCGCTTCATTCACATCTCATCCATCAGCGTCCTGCCATCCATCACCGGCAGGCTCAATGAAGATGCCGAGGCCGTCGAGGCACGGTGGAAGGGCATCTACTCGCGCGTCAAGGCGGCGGTGGAAAAGCATGTCATCGACTCCTGGAAAGAGACGGAGCTCGATGTCGTGAGGCCAGGGTTCATCCTCGCGCCCGGCGTCGTGGACTCCATTGTCGGCACGGGCAAGCTGCTGCCTACCGGACATGTGCTCGGACTGGGTCACCGGCACACGGTCATCATGCTCATTCATCGCGATACGGTGGATCGCGCGCTGGTGAAGATAGCCGGCGGCCCCCTCTCGGATGGCGCGTCAAAAAAAACCTTCATGCTCGTCGCGCCGAACGCACCTGACCGTCAGGAGTATCTCGACTTCCACTGCCGCGAGCTGGGCCGTGGCTGGTCATCCCTTCATTTCCCACCGTGGGTGTGGCGGTACGGTCTGGCCTTGGCATCTGTTCCATTGTCTCTGCTCAAACGCACCCAGCTCAGGCTCGCCACCCTTTTCGAGCACAACATCAATGTGCGCACCTACGACTGCACGCGCACAGCCGGGGAGCTGAGTCTGGACATGAGCTTCGACTGGAAGCAGACTCTGCGGGACCTTGTGCACATCAAGCCCTCACCGCAATGGCCCGGCGCGAATGATAACGCCGCCGCTGTCAAAGCAGGCTCGCTGGCTTACTTCGGCATGGGACGCATCGTGAATCAGAAGCATCTGCCAGGACTCGCACGCAACGGCTTCAGCGGCAGGATCAGTTGGTTCGATCCAGCGTTGCGGGCTGCTCCCGAACATGGCGCGCTGCAAATCAATCGCGAAGCGGGCATCAGCGCAGAGGCCAGACACGCCGTGGTCACCGCGCCGTGGATCGCCCGGGGTAAAGTTTTCGACGACCTGCCGTCTCACATCACGCACCTGCTGCTGGAGAAGCCGTTCGCCGTCAGCCGCGCGATGCTCGACGAGTTCAAACAGAAGCTGCATGGCAGGCACGTCACGGTCCTGCACAACTACCGCTTCAAGCCCAACGTGCTTCAAATGCGCGAGCATCTGCGCCGTCATCCCAGTGGCGCGCTGCGCGGCGTCTCCCTTCACTACGAGACGCCATCGCCCGCCAACGAGCAATCCTCCTGGATGAAGCAGGAGTGGAAGCACCGCATCCTGCTCACCGATTACTCCATGCATCTGCTGGACATCGCCTGGCTGTTCTGTGAGGGGCCGATGCAGGTGCATCGCTGCCTGGCCACACAAAACGACCGCGATGAACTCGAAACCCTCTCCGCTGATTTGAGTTTCGACGGCACCGCGTGCGACATCCTGATCCGCTCCGGCGGCCACCAGCGCCACTGCATCATCAGGCATCATTTTCAAAACTACAGCACCGAGCTGCGCTTCTTCCCGGATGTCTTCGTGCCCATGACGGGAGGCCAGTCCATGCTGGATGACGCGCGGCTTGCGTGGCGCGGCCTCGTCAGCACCGGCGCGAAGGTGGTGGAGAAACTCGGCCTCGGCACCGCAGATCACAGCCACGATCGAGTCCTCGCTGCTTTCACTGGCACTGGGGACACCGCGCCGCTGAACGAGCTTTCGCTTGAGGCGCTCACGCCCTTCTACGAACGACTCACGCAACTGGCCGACAAGGTCTATGGCCATGATGCTTGAGCACGTCACCCCGGTGATCCTCACCTACAATGAGGAGCCGAACTTGCGCCGCTGCCTCGGGCGGCTGGGCTGGGCGGCTGAGGTGGTCATCATCGACAGCGGCAGCACGGATGCGACAGCGCGGATCGCGGCGGAGTTTCCGAACACCCGGCTGCTCGTCCGCGCGTTCGACGATCACACCACGCAATGGAACTTTGGCGTGGATGCCGTGACGACGGCATGGGTTCTCGCGCTGGATGCCGACTATGTTCTCGGAGCTGGCTTTGAAAAGGAGCTGACCTTGCTCAAGAGCGGCGCTGATACGGACGCCTTCTTCGCGGCCTTCCGTTACCTGATCGACGGCGCGCCTCTCCGCGCCAGCCTCTATCCGCCGCGTGCGGTGTTGTTTCGCAAAGACCGCTGCCGTTACGAGAACGACGGTCACACACAACTGCTCCACATCCCTGGCAGCAGCGGTCAGATGAAGACACACATCGATCACGATGACCGCAAGCCGCTCTCCCGCTGGATCGCATCGCAGGACAAGTATGCGAAGCTCGAGGCCGACAAACTCATGTCACTGCCGCCATCGGCACTCCGGCTGCAGGATCGCATCCGGCGCACGATGGTGCTCGGGCCGGTCGTGGTTTTCTTTTACACACTTCTAGCCAGAGGCGCGCTGCTCGATGGCTGGCGCGGATGGTATTACACGTTCCAGCGCGTGACTGCGGAGATCATGCTGTCGCTCCGGCTGCTTGAGAGAAGGATGAAGCATGAAGGATGACAAAGCAGATGTCCTGCTGGTGATCCCTTGCTTTCAGGAGAGCGGCCGGATCGGCGCGTTTCTGCCCGGCCTGTGCGCCGCAATGGAGGCGGATCGCGGTGTGTCGATGCTCGTCGTTGAAGACGGTGGCGGCGCTGCGGAGCAGGAGCGCATGAGCACGCTGATCAATGGCTGGCGTGCCGAGTTTCCATCGCTGCTTCCGCCCTTGTTGCTTCCCGAGAACATTGGCAAGGGCGGCGCGGTTTACGCTGGCTGGCAGCAGGGTGTCGGCTTCAAGTGGCTGGGATTTGTCGATGCGGATGGATCGTGCGCCCCGGGCGAGGTGGTGAGAATGATCGCGATGGCGCGCGCTGAGCCTGCTCCCCCGCGGGCTCTTTTTGCTTCGCGGGTCAAGATGCTCGGCCGAAGAATTGAGAGGCAGTTTAAGCGCCATCTTCTCGGGCGCATCTACGCCACAATGGTTTCCGAGGTTCTGCATGTTCCGATCTACGACAGCCAATGCGGCCTGAAGCTGGTGCCTGCGACTGCGTTTGAGAAAGTGCGGCACGTCCTCTCCGTGCATGGTTTTGCGTTCGATGCGGAGCTGCTCCTGGCCTTGCTGGACTCAGGCTGCGAGGTGATGGAGGTGCCGATCGACTGGCATGAAACACCCGGCGGTAAAATCAGGCTCGTGCGGGATGCCGTGCGCATGGCGGGCGATATTCTGAGAATCCGCCAGCGTAGCCGCCTGCCTGAATGGCGACACGCCTTGCGCCGTGATCCTTGATTGCAAGAGCCGCAGAAACGAAATACACATCACGCCCCCTCCCAACTCCCACCTCCCACGCAGACGACCCTCGGAATGAAAAAAGCACTCATCACAGGCATCACAGGACAAGACGGCTCTTATTTGGCGGAACTCCTGCTGGAGAAAGGATACGAGGTGCACGGCATCGTGCGCCGTGCGTCGAACTTCAACACGCAGCGCATCGACCATCTCTATGTGGACCCCCACGGGAAAACAAACTTGCACCTGCACTTCGGTGATCTCACGGACTCGGTGGCCTTGGTGAAGCTGATCCACGAGCTGCAGCCGGACGAGGTGTACAATCTCGGCGCGCAGAGCCATGTGCGCGTGTCATTCGATGTGCCGGAATCAACCGGCGACATCGTCGGCCTCGGCACGCTGCGCATTCTTGAGGCGATCCGCGAGACTGGGATGGCGGGCAAGGTGAGGTTCTACCAGGCATCGTCATCGGAAATGTACGGCAAGGTGCAGGACGTGCCGCAGACGGAAACCACGCCTTTCTGGCCCCGCTCCCCGTATGCATGCGCGAAGGTTTACGGCTACTGGCTGACGGTGAACTACCGCGAGTCGTACAACCTGCACGCGAGCAACGGCATCCTTTTCAACCATGAGTCTCCGCGCCGTGGCGAGACTTTTGTGACTCGAAAAATCACGCGCGCGGCGACGCGGATCAAAGTCGGACTGCAGGACGGGCTCTACCTCGGTAACATGGATGCGAAGCGCGACTGGGGCTACGCGAAGGAGTACGTCGAGATGATGTGGCTGATGCTCCAGCAGGACCAGCCCGACGACTATGTGGTGGCCACGAACGAGACGCACTCCGTACGCGAGTTTGTCGAGGAGACGTTCAGCGCGCTCGATCTGGATTGGAAACAGTTCGTGAAGCATGACGCCCGCTACGAACGCCCCGCCGAAGTGGAGCTGCTCATCGGAAATCCGGCAAAGGCCAAACGGCAATTGAATTGGGAACCGAAGGTGCGGTTCAAGGAACTGGTGAAGCTGATGGTCGATGCCGACTTGAAGCTGGCCGAAGCGGAGCTGCACCAGGGCGGCCACAAGCCCGCCTGATCCACGGCGAGCCGCAGAAACATCAACGCTGACCCGTTTTTTCATGGCACCACGGCGCCTGCGTATCCTGCTGCTCAACCAGGCCTTTCAGCCCGATCATGTGGCCACGGCGCTTGTGCTCAGTGACTTTGCCCGCGCGCTCGTCGAGCGGGGGCACGATGTGACCGCTGTGGCCTCAAGCCGGGGTTACGATACCGCGGCCACGCGATATCCGACGCGGGAGGTTTGGGGCGGCGTGGACATCCACCGCATCTGGACGCCTGGACTAGGCAAGTCTGCAAAGTGGCGGCGCTTCGTTGACTTCGCGTGCTTCTGGCTCAGCGCCACTTTCATCCTGCTGCGCCTCCCGCGCTTCGATGTGACCGTGTGCCTGACCTCACCACCGCTCATCTCCACACTCGGCACCCTCATCGCCCAGCTGAAGGGTGGTGCAGTCGTGCCGTGGATCATGGATTTGAATCCCGACGAGGCCGTCGCCGCCGGCTGGCTACGGCAAGGCAGCCTGCCGGAACGACTGATGACGTGGGCGCAGAACTGGAGCTTTTCCAAAGCCGCGCGGATCATCGCGCTGGACCGCTTCATGGCCGACCGGCTGCGTGCAAAACAGGTGAAGCCGGAGATCATCCATGTGGACGCGCCATGGGCTCAAGATGACACGGTCCATTACGACCTGCCAGCCCGAGAGCTGTACCGCGAGCGCCATGGGCTGACGGAAAAGTTCGTCGTCATGTATTCCGGGAATCACAGCCCATGCCATCCGCTCGACACGATCCTGATGGCCGCTGAGCGCCTCACAGGAGAGCCGCACATCCACTTTCTCTTTGTCGGTGGCGGCAGCGAGTTTGGAAAGGTGCGAAGCTTCGGGGAGCAGCGGCATCTCACAAACATCACGACACTGCCGTATGAGCCCATGGAGAAACTATCCGGCTCGCTGTCCTCAGCGGACCTCCATGTGGTGGTAATGGGCGAGCCGTTCGTCGGCATCGTACATCCGTGCAAAGTGTACAACATCCTGTCGCTCGGAATTCCCTTTCTCTTCATCGGACCGGCGCAAAGTCATGTCGGTGACCTCGTGGCGCGGGTGGGAGATGCTGGACATGCGAGGGTGACGGTCCATGGCGACATTGATGCCCTCTGCACCCACATCCGCGAAGCAGCCGGCGCCGGTGCCCCCCCCTCCAGGGACCGCGCAAGGGCCATCGCCGGGGAGTTTTCCAGGCGGCGGATTTCCGAGCGCCTCATCAACGTCGTTGAAGACGCGGCGGCAGCATGAATCATTAGCACGCTTTGATTGTGGCAACTCTGCATGAACTCTTGATGTGTGAAACGATGCTGGCATTGAGCGTGAGCTGGATTTTTCTGGGGTTCTTCTCCGTGGCTGCGCTCGTGTCGGCTGTGATCACGATGTTCATCTTGAAGACCCAGCAGGGGGTGGGGATGGACAAGCCGGACGCACGTCGAAAGCTGCACGAGCGACCGATCTCCCGGCTCGGAGGCGCGGCGATTTTCGGCGCTCTTACAGTTGGCATGTTGCTGGCATTGCAGACGAAGGACATCGCCTGGGACAGATGGTGGTCGGTGATGCTGTGCAACACGCTGGTTTTCGCCGTAGGGTTCTGCGACGATCTCAAGGCGCTCGGAGCGAGGACGAAACTGATCGGTCAACTCGGCGCGGCGATGATCCTGTATGCGCTGGGCGTGTCGATCGACTCGCTGAGCAATCCATTCGGAACGGGTGCCCTCAACCTCGGATGGCTGAGCCTGCCGCTGACCCTGATGTGGCTCGTGGCCATCCCTAATATCGTGAACCTGATCGACGGAATGGACGGCCTGGCGACTGGATTTGGACTGTTCATCAGCCTGACGCTGGCTTTCGTCGGACACGTCTCCGGTCAGCCCGATGTGGTCTTTGCATCGCTCGTGATGGGCGGCGCGCTCGGCGGATTCCTGATCTTCAATTTTCCTCCCGCGAAAATTTTTCTCGGCGACGGCGGCGCATATCTGATCGGGTTCTTCATCGCGTCAGTGTCACTGCTCAGCTCGAACAAAGGATCGATCATCGCGGGTTTGCTGGTGATGGTGGTGGCGCTCGGGGTGCCGATCTTGGACACGCTTTTCGCGATTGTGCGCCGTGCGGTGCGCGGCGTGCCCATTTTCAAGGCGGACGCCGAACACATCCACCATCGCCTCATTCTGCTGGGATACAGCAAAGGGCAGGCATTGATCGCGCTGTATGCGGTGTGTGTGGCGTTGAGTCTCGTGGGCATCAGCGTGCTGCTCACCAAAGGCCTGGCGCTCCCTGTCGCCGGCGCGGTGTTGTTTGTGCTGGCGATGTGCGCGGCGCGTTATCTCGGCTATGTGCGGACGTGGAAGGGAGTGAGGAAGCAAGTCAATGAGGCGATCGAGCGGCGACGTGAGATCGAGTACGTCCACGCGCACGCACGAATGCTCGAACTCGAGGCCGACAAGTGTGCGACCCCAGATGAGTTTGCCCCCTTGATGCACACGAGCCTCTTGCGGCTCGGTTTGCACGCTGAAATGTCTCCGGGCGGGAGGCCGGTGGACATTTTTCTGGTGGGCGGCAGTATCGCCAGACTGTTCACATCGGGCGGCAGTCGGCATCATATCGAGGACACGGTGCGCCTCGATGCGGTGAAGCCCTTCCTGGACACTGCGTGGGAGAGATGGAAGGTGATCCCGGGGATAACCGTGACGGCACCCGATGCAGATCCCCCGTCAAGAACCCCTCCATTGGCCTGACATCTCCAGCGATCCCTTTCGCCCAACAACGTGCCCGCCGACCCTACATTGAACTCACTACCTCCTGTCGACGGCGAGAATGCGGACGCCCCACTCGTGCCGACTCGAGGCCGCGGGAGACGGAGAATTGCCCGGGTTCACTTTTCCGCAGCGCAACGGCCGCGGTGGGAGGCATGGCTCGTCGCCGTGTTGCCGTTGCTGGTCTGTTTCCTGGGGGGCGGGAGAAGCGTCTTTGCCAAAGGTGTTGCGACGAGCTGCATCGGAGTTCTGATCTTGTTCATGCCGCCAGGCTACCGGCTGCCAAGGGCTGCCTTGGCGGCGCTCATCGCGCTGGCAGCGGCACCGTTGATCAGCTTCCTCCCCATGGAGTACCTCGGTCCTTTGCCAGAGTGGCGCACGATGCTGGTCGAAAACTGGGGCATCGCCTTGCCGACATCCGGCACGTCGCAGCCATGGGTGACATTTGAGGCGTGGTTGCTGATGGTATCAGGCCTCGTGTGGTTCACGTGGTGTGTGTCGCGCGGGTCAACGGTGGATGACCGGCGCACTGTCGGCCGGCTCCTTGTGGCGGGCTGTTCTGGGATTGCCGTGCTGACACTCCTGCACAAGGCTGGAATGATCGAGATCCTGTGGTGGAAATTCCCGCCCGAACTCGGCCAAACCTTCGGGCCGTTTGCCAATCGCAATCACACATCAAGCCTCATGGCGATCGCGAGCGTGCTGTGCGCCGCAGTGTCTTACGATTGCTATCGGAACAAGCAACGCCATTGGTTTCTGTTTCTGCCGATGCTCATTCCTTTGTTCATCGTCATCATCAGCAACACGTCGCGCGCTGGAGTGCTGTTGTTTTTTCTTGGCATGACGGCGTGGGTTTGGACTGCGGCGATGCGGAAGAGTTTTTTCAAGAAAGTGGCGGTTGCCTCCGCCTTCTTTTTGTCGGGTATTTCTCTGGTCGTCATTCTCGGTGGATCGCTATCGGAGCGCTTTGGTTCGGGACTTCCAAAGCCAGGGCGCGATTCCCCTTTTGACGCTCGCTCCGCGATCTATTCGGACGTTGTAAAATTGACATCGACCACGCCGTGGGCGGGCTTGGGGCTGGGTTGTTTTTCGGAAGCGTACCCGCATCTGGCATCTTTCCACGAACCGAGAGTGCGCTTCATCCATCCCGAGAGTGACTGGCTGTGGATCACTGCGGAGGGAGGGATGCTTTCAGTGATGGCGCTCGCGACGGCGTTCGTGCTTTTCGCCTTGATGACGGGCCCATGGGCGGGATCGCGGAACGACGAATCAAACAGCCGCCAGGATCGTCGTCTCCGGCAAGCAGCGGGCATCGGCGCCCTCATAGCCGCTGCACATGGAGTGGTGGATGTCCCAAATCACAGTCTGGGCTACGGTCTTGTGTCCAGCCTCATGCTGGCTTTGGCAATCCGCCCTTCCCGCGTCAGTACCCCGGCCACTTGGATCGATCGGGCAGTTTTCCGCGCACTGGGCTTGGCAGTGCTCGCGTGCGGCGTCTCCTGGCTCGCAATTGCGATGGGAGTGCCGGCCGTTCCGGGTGCATCCACCTCCCGGCTGCTCTCCCAGCAGGCGAGAAAGTTGAGTGGACAGAGTCACGACGGCGAGGCGATGAAAGTCGTGGAGCGCGCTATTTCGATGAATCCGCTGAACTGGACGCTCTACTTTTTGCGCGCGCAGCTTCATCTCCGCCTCAAACATCCTGAACAGACCGCGATGTTGGACTTCGGCAGGGCGCGGGCCATCGAACCTCACTACGCGCAGATGTGCATTGAGGAGGGACACGTTTGGCTCGACTACCAATCCCGTTTCGCAATCCAAGCATGGAGTGAGTTTTTGCGACGGCACCCCGAACGCACCGACTATTACTCGATGCTGCTCGGGCTGGTTCACAGCACGCCCGACCTAAAAATGGAGGCTCGCAAAATCGCAACGACTCCCATTCTGAAGCTGGTATATCTGCGGTACTGCGACCGGGGTCCGGAGTTTGAAGCCGTCGTCAGCGACCTGATCCTCCAGCAGCCCTCGTTGGATGGACTCGAACCCGAGGAGAAAGTGGAACTGTTTCGCCTCTGGCAGCAACGCGGAGATCGCTCCAAGCTCAAGGCCATGCTTCAAAAATTTCCAGCGTGGCTTCAAGATGGTTGGATGGTCATGTGTGAGGAATTGGCGAAAGATGGCGACTACGAGGGAGCTTACCGGCTCGCCACACATTACCAGCTGCCGCCGATCAGCCCGTCGGTTTCAACCCTTGCTGATATCGGCCAGTTGGAACAAGCGTTCTTGTTCAACCCCACCGACCCCCGGCGTGGGATCGACCTATATTTTGCGCAGAAGTCCAAGCTCCAATGGAATGGTGCGCTGGCCACACTCGACAAAGTTGCCAGTCTCCCGAACTCCCCCCCTTATGTGTTCTACGAGATGGCATCGGTTTATGCGCAGAAGGAGGATTATCGCAAGGCATGGGAGTTAGTGGCTAGATTCTTGGCTGCGCCCAAATAGCGAATCAGCCATTTTTGATAACGGCCTGTCGATCAGCGAGAATTTTCTCGTTTGACCCGACGGGCCTTTTAATTTAGCGTGTTTGATAATCAGTAATGGTTCTCAATTCTTGAACGACTTATGGCTAAGGTAGTAATAATAGACGATGAATCGGCGATCTTGGAACTCATGACCAAGCTCGTCAGATCAACCGGACATCATGTGACCGGCTGCCTCACTGGGACCGAGGGCTTGGCCGCAATCCGGTCTCAAAAGCCAGAACTTGTCATTGTCGATCTGCGAATAGGAGACGTAAACGGCCTCGACATCGTGAACATGTGCCGGGAGGACTTTCCTTCCACAGCGGTGATCATGGTCACAGGACATGGCAGTATCGAGACAGCCGTTGAGGCCATGCGATTGGGGGCCTTTGATTACCTAACGAAGCCTTTTGATCTCGGCGACTTGGTCAAAACAGTGAACCAAGCCCTTCAGCACGATCCTTCGAGCGCCGCGTCTGTGACCGCTGCCAACGTGGTTTCTCGTGGCTCATCGTCCTCGAAGCTCATCGGCCATAGCGATGCGATCCAAAAAATCTTTGAGATCGTGCGGCGCGTCGCAGACAACGACAGTCCGGTTTTGCTGGAAGGCGAGTTCGGAGTGGGCAAACACATGGTGGCACGCGCCCTCCACGAAGCGAGCAGGAGAAGTGGTGCGCCCTTCAAAGAACTACAGTGCAGCGCGATGCCAGAGGATGTGCTGGAAGCCGAGCTGTTTGGGCATGGAACGCAAGGCGGAGGGATCTTTAACCGCGTCAACGGCGGCACCGTCCATCTGGCTGAGGTGCATCAACTGCCCGCCAGAATTCAAGCGCAGCTTAACTCGTTTCTCGACGAGCTCAGCGCCCGCAAGGCTTCCGGAAGAATGGGCACCGACGGTACCGCACCCAGTTTCCGCTTGGTTGTTTCCACCACAGCGCCTTTGGATGAGGCAACCACCGCCGGCCGTTTTCGCGAAGATTTGTACTACAAGCTCTCCGTGGTGCCGGTGAAGATCCCTCCCCTCAGGGAGCGGAGGGAGGACATCAAGCCATTGGTGGAACACATTTTGAGGGAGATGGCCGACCGCTCAGACAGCCAAGTGAAAGGCATGGACGGCAACGCCTTGGGTTTCCTGGAAAAATATGCCTGGCCCGGCAATATCAGTGAACTTCGGAACGCGGTGGAGCGCGCCTGCGCCTTTTCAGAAAAGGACCGCATCCTTCCAGCGGACCTGCCCCCGAAGGTTAGCCAGCAAATCGAGGTACCATCCCCATCCGGCGCAGGCACCACTCAGCTTCCGATTGGCTCTACGCTCGACGACTTCATTAGAGGCCAGGAGCGCGTTTTCATCCACGAGACGCTCAAGTTCAACAATGGATCGCGAGAGAAGACCGCGAGCATGTTGGGCGTCAGCATCGCAACACTCTATCGAAAAATGGGCCTGAACGTGGAACGACGGACCACCAGCTAGCGCCCCCCGGCGTTTAGACTCCAGTCGCCTCCGCAACCCTCGGTAACACCACCGTGCCTGCGTGCAGTGCTTGGAGCATTCGCTCGAGGCCGGGCGCAAGAAGTTGGCGCTGCCACGGAAGCAGGTCATCGACGCCCGACGGTGAGGCCACCACTTGTTCCAGCGTCGCCCGGGACCCAAGGAGCGAAGACTCCACCCCGAGGTCGTGCGCGCGCTCGTCGCGGAGCCTGCACAAGTTTTCCACCTGCTGCCGTGCCTCATCCGAGAGCCGACCGCGCGCTTTGCGCTGTTTGGATGGCCAATCACGAAGCTCGGACTGGAGCAGCCTCCCCACAATGTCCGTGAAGTCTTTTTTCCATTTTGTCCGCCATCCTCCAGGAGGAGATAACCGTCCGCCTGTTTCAAACTGGCCTGCATAGTCGAGCATTTGTTTGTTCGACATGACACGAAAGCAAGGAATGTCCCGCTCTCCAGCCGCACCCTCACGCCATTCCCACAGGGATTTTAGCAGGGCCAGCCCTTTTTGCTGCAGTCGGCCGGAACCCTGAACACGCCAAGGATCCTCGCGGGGGCTTGTCGAACGGGCCGCCACACCCGCTTGAAGTGACTTGCAGCTCTGTAAGAACCAATCTTCCCTCTGGCTCTCGATCAGTTTCCCTGCCAAATGATCTGCCAGAGGGAGAAGATACCGCACATCGTCCACTGCATATCGGAGCATCGTCTCTGGAAGCGGCCGACGGCTCCAGTCCTCCTTTTGGGATGCCTTTGAGAGCGTCTTCCCGAAAACATTTTCCACCAACGCGGCGAGGCCGAACTGCCTGTGTCCGACGAGTCTCGCGGCTATCTGCGTGTCTCGGATCGTTCGCGGGCTCCATCCGTAGGCTTTCCGGAGCATCGTCAGGTCATAGTCCGCTCCATGCAGCCACAGCTCGCAATCATCAAGCAATCCGATAAGCGAACCTACATCTTGAAAGGCGAGCGGGTCCACCAACGCAAACCGTCCCCCGACCGAGAGCTGGATCAAACAAAGCTTTTCTTGGAAATGATGTAGGCTGTCTGCTTCCGTATCAATGCAGCAACGCGAATCAGTCCCTGTGGAAATCATCTCCCTCACTTCGCCAACCCATCTGTCAAGATCGCCCTTGGAGTCAATATAAGCGAAGTCGTTGCCCCCGCCTTCCGTAGGAAATTTCACCTCTCGTGCGTGGTCCCCGCTCATGACCGCAGGCCCTTCAGCAAAAGTTCTGCATTGTTCGCTGTCTTGTGAATGTTCCGAATCAGCAACTCGATAGCCTCAAACGCTGGTACCGCAGCCATCTGCTTTCTCACCACCGCAATTCTTCGGAATTCATCTGGATGATAGAGCAGATCATCCCGTCGAGTGCCTGACTTCAGGACATGCATGGCAGGAAATATGCGCCGCTCTGAGATCTCACGATCCAGGGTGATCTCCATGTTTCCGGTGCCTTTGAACTCCTCAAAGATCACCTCGTCCATCCGGCTTTCTGTTTCGATCAGCGCGGTCGCCACGATTGTCAGGCTTCCGCCCTCCTCAACGTTTCGGGCCGCCCCAAAGAACTTCTTCGGCTTCATCAGCGCCTTCGACTCGACACCACCCGACATGGTGCGCCCTTTGCCGCCCTGGAGTGCGTTGTATCCACGCGCGAGACGTGTGATGCTGTCGAGCAAGATGACGACGTCCTTTCCCTGCTCGACGAGCCTCTTCGCCCGCTCCGCCACCAACTCGGCCACCTGCGTGTGCCGCTTCGGACTCTCATCGAATGTTGAGCTATAAATCTCGCAATTTTGCACCGTCTCCTCAAAGTCCGTGACCTCTTCGGGCCGCTCATCCAACAGCAGAACAATAAGGCTGATCTCGGGGTGATTGACCGTGATTGATTTCGCAAAATCCTTCAGCACCATCGTTTTGCCTGAGCGTGGCGATGCGCAAATCAAAGCGCGCTGCCCTTTTCCGAGCGGTGCCACGATGTCCGCCACACGCGAACTGACCGATGGGTCCTTGGGCGTTTCCAAGATAATTCTCTCTGTGGGAAAAGTCGCGGTGAGTTTGTCGAACGCGATCGGCGGCTGCCACTCCTCAATGCCTTTCCCTTCGATGGCAGAGATGCGGTCGATGGCGAGATATTTCTCCTTCTCCCGAGGCGCCTTGGCAAATCCGGCGATCTTCTGGCCGGGCTGAAGTTGAAATTTTCGCACGAGGAAGAGCGGCACAAAAACATCTTCCGGCAAAGGCGCAAAACTGTACTGCGGGTAACGGATCATCCCGAAATTATCCGGGCCGATCTCGAGCACGCCCTCAAGGCTAAGCTTTGTCTTGTGCTGGCCCATCCACGCCAGCAAATCATAGATCAATTGATGTTTTGAGCGGCTGGCATTGGTCCTCCATCCGAGCTTGTCGGCGAGCGCCTGCAATTCAGCTGGAGAGCTAGCTTGCAACGAATTGATGGATACTTCGTCAGGGAAAGGTGCCTCAGCATCCGATGGCTCCACCACCATGGACGGAGTGCCAGCTAGATTCCCCGCATCGACTGCTTGTAAGGATTCACTTCCTGCTTCGCCACGATGGGTGAGGCTTCCCACAGGCTCGTCGTTGCCTCCCTCCGCAGTAGGATTGACGGGCACCGCGACTGGCAGCGAGGTGATTGTGGCGGGAGCGGGGTTCTCTTCTGCTTCAGACATGGATTAATGTGACGCATCCCAGCGTTGTCGGAGCAATTCAAAGGCTTGCGCCTCCAAGACTGCTGGTGATCCATCGTTCCAGACAACCACATCCGCCTGGTTGGTCTTGATCTCCAAGGGCAGTTGGGCGTCCAGCATTCTCTCGCAAGTCAAAGCATCAAGGTCGCGATGCTTCATCAATCGAGTCTTCTGAACCGTCCGGGTCGCCGCAACGACGATCACCATGTCCGCTGGTAAGGACGGGCGAGTCTCATAGTAGAGCGGCACCTCCGCAAGGAAAACCTTGGCGCCTCCCGATTTTCGTGCCGCCACCAGCGCGGCGCTCAACATCTTCAGAATCGGGGGATGGAGGACAGCCTCGAGTCGTTCGCGCTTGATCGAGTCCTCTAGGATCAGATCCCGCACCATTCGACGGTCAAGAACCTTGTCCGCGTAAATACTGGACTGCAATTCGAGCGCTTTCGCAATCATTCCTGAAATCTCCGGTTCCGTCCACAAAAGGTGAGCCGCTTCGTCGCACGAAAAATGAGCAACCTCCGACGGTTTGGGTGCCCCAAGTACAGTGTTGCAGAATGTTGATTTCCCAGAGGCTATTCCGCCTGTGACGACCCACGTTTTCATCTGATCAAGGTGTCACATGGATCAGGCCGCTGCCAACAAAATGAGGCGGGCTCTCTTGAGAACCCGCCTCGAAAGTTGACGTGCACCGCCCTACTGTCCTGCCGGCGGCAGCAGCGGGTTAGGACCCGCACCTGCAGTATCGGGGCTGGTTATCGCAGGAGACGGCAGACGGATCTTTGTGCCGGACGGGTCGATCAAACTTGCGGTCACGAAGATCATCAAGTTACGCTTGAAATGATCCTCAGCTTTTGACTGGAACAAGCGACCCAAGATCGGAATATCGCCAAGCAGCGGCACCTTGTCCTCAACATCCTGCACGTCCTCACGGATCAAGCCACCCAATGCCACCGTGGCTCCATCAAAAACAGTGACTGATGTCTTGAGCTTCCTCGAGGAGAAAACCGGTTGCTCGATCTTGTTCTCCGTCAACACAACCGTGGTTGGATTCCCAAGCGCATCGGAACCGGAGGTATTGATGGGACTTCCGTAGTTGATGAACCCCTCGAACTCTGTCACTTCGGGTGCGAGTTCGAGATCAATAGTGTAGCCATCGCCGCCAACTGTCGGCAAAACGGTCATCCGCACACCGACAGGCCGCATTTCGAAAGCGGTTGGAGTCGTCGGGGTTACGGGGAAGGAGCCTGAGGTACCTGTGCTTGTACCCAGCAAACTTGTCGTGCCTTGGCTCGCACCCACGGTTTGAGGGATCTGTGGAGGATCAAACTCCGTTGGGTAAATGAACTCGCGCACAACCTCGACCAGTGCTTCCTGGCCGCTCTTGGAAGTGACGCTTGGCGCGCTCATCAGATCGACGCCCTTCTTTTGAGAGAGGGCCCTGATGACCACTTGGAACTGTGGATCTGTGAAAACGCCAGAGAAAGCCAAAATACCAGGTGCCAATGAGGATGTGAGGTTTTGGCCCGATATAAGACCGTCAATCGAGTCCGAAGTGACGGCCGACGTGCCAGACCGATTCCCTGAAGTAATCGGGTTTGTGCCGATCGCCGTCGTGCCAGATGAGGTGAACGGATAATCAGCCGATGTAGCTCCATTTGTTGAGTTGCCCGCAGTGCCGCCTGAAGCAAATACCCGGTTGCTGCTCGGAATGTTGAAAGGGCCAAGCAACCAGTCAAAGCCGAGTTCGTCCGTGTTTTTTTGCGACACCTCAACGAACTTGGACGTGATGTAAATCATCTTCGGTTTCTGGTCGATAATCGATTGAACAAATGCTTCCACCAAGTCCAGATTTGGCTGGGTATTTTTCACGATCAACTGTGATGTCACCGGGTTGAATACGGCCGAGGAACCTACCGGAAAGTCGATTCCTTGGCCCTTCATGATTTCGAGAGCTGTTTTCCTTTTGATGAGGCCCGAGCCGCCCGCATCCGCCTTACCCGCAGCAAAGGGATCAGCCTTGGGTGCGTCCGCACCACCGCCAGCGCCTGCCTCACCGCCGCCTAAGCTGAGGAAGTCCGGCGGGACTCGGTAAATGCGGGTGTACTGCTCCGTCGTCGTCTCCGATAGCGGAACTACGAGAACCGCATAAGGTTCAATCTTGAACTTCATCCCGGCCAGCTCAGTGATGTAGCGTAAAGCTTCCGCCATTGGAACATCCCGAAGATCCAGCGTGATCTGCGCAGAGACAGGTGTGTCACCGGTCTTCATGATGATGTTCACCCCTTTTTGCTCAGGGTTCTTTTCCATGGTGTCCAAATCCTTGCTCTTCACACGGAGGAACTCAATGGCTTCTTCAACGGTGGCACCAGTGAACGAAACTTGAGGAAATCTGATCCGCTCCATCTTATCTTTGATGTAAGCGGACGGCTGGGTGCTGATTCCTTCAATCGACTTGATGTCCAACCCAGCGACCGGCACCTTCGTCTCCCACTCTTCGTCCACTTTTGCCAGCATAGCAGCCCGGGTGTGATCTCGCGCGGTGTCAAAGTATTCACTCCTCAATTGCTCCACACGCTCCATTCCGCGGCGGGCCGCCTTGTTATATGGATCCTTGCGTACCACGTCTTGGTATTCGAGCAGTGACTTATCGAGGTCCCCCAATTCTTTGAAGCTGTTCGACTTCTCAAGCCCACGCTCAACCTCCTGCACCTTTGTCACATGCTCGGGGGTCAGCGCCCTAGGGAACCGATCCGGATCGTCCAGTTGCAACAGAAGCGTCCTCGCACCTTTGTGATTCGGGTTGATGGCCAGCGCCCCCTTCAAGAGATCGTTGGCTTCAGGATACCGGCCGTTTTTCGCACGATCACGAGCTAGGGCAACGCTACAGTCGGCATATTTGGCACTCGCGAGATCACGCCACTCCTGGGTCATCGGCGCGTTTGGAAGGGCGTCGATCGCGGCCTTGTACTCGCTCAATGCGGTTTCATAGTCACCCTCTGCATAGGCCTTGTCTCCACGCTCCAGTGCCTGACGCGCATCCTCCTGACGGGCATAACGCCGCGCGATCTCACGCTCCGCGATGCTGGATGTGCCCCAACCAGGACCGGCAAATGAAGAACAAGGTGTGGCGGCTGAAACGGCCAGGGCGGTAAAGAGGGTGCGGGTAAAAACCAGGCGATGTGACACGGTCATGGTGATAAGTTGGGGGAATTTTCGGTGAGAGTGAATAAATAGCCAGATTGCGAGGCTTTTGGCGAGATTATTTTGCTGTGGAAAAGAAATTTTTGAAGTTAGCGCATCTTGATGACGAGCTTTGCGCCTTCGCTGCCGTCGGGTTTCACTTCAGCGATAACTGCCTGGGTCTCCTCGACATCCAGCAGCTTGTAAGTGACGCCCATCACTGGGAAAGTCCCACCCTTTTTGACTTTGATCTCCGACACCTGCTTCTGCCAAAACTCAAACACCGCATAGTAATCGGCGAGATTCTTCTCAACGCCCTTCACAAGGATGAACTCTGAATTCGTGGCCTTGTCTTCCACCAGCAGTTCAGACGCATCCTTGAGAGTGAGCACGGGGTCCGGCACGTCCTTTTTCTCGAACTTTTTGGCGACGAAACGTTCATTGATCTGCTTGGTGATCGGATCCTTGAACCCAAATGGCTTTGGAAAAGGCGGCTGCACATAGGCGCTGTCGCGACGCGGCGCCAGCAGGATGACCTGATATGGATCGAGGCTGTTATTCAGCTTCAAGATGTAGTCATCAGCGACTCGCTGCTTGAGATAGAGGTGATCGGTGAATGGAGGATGCTTGAGCGGATCTCGCGGGTTGGTCTCCTTTGTGAACTCCTCCAAATTGGTGAAGCCGTCTCCATCCGGGTCAAGGTCGCCCACGTTCGGTGAATAAATGTTGGGGATATTGTTTTTGACCAGAAAGTCATTGGTCATCGGATCCCGCAATTTCGGCTCCGGCACATACACATCCACCAAGCTGTCCCCCTTGAGGATGACGAGAATGGATTTGCTCAGGGGCACCGGCTTGTTGTTCTTGATCGGAGAAGTCCAGTCAAAAACCTGCTTCAAAAGCTTCGTCGCCTCCTGTACGCTCGCGAGAGGCACTGCACCCATTTCCTTTTTGGGCGTCACGCTCTTTTGCACCAGCGTCTCCGAAAAGGTGGTGGTGAGATAGATCAGGTAGCCGCTGACTCCGATCGCCACGATGGCCATGATCGAGAGCAGCGTCTTTTCAAAATTACTTTTCTTTTGCATCTGGGACTATGGCTGGATCAAAAAAATTGGTCCTATTACTTGGCCGCACTTTCGTCTCCTTTGGGTTCAAGAAAGCGCACCAGATCGATCTCCATGTAAACCCGCAGCTTCTCAGCCCCGAAGACTGGCTGCGCGTCGGGTGCGGCAGGCTGCGCGGGTTCGATGACCTGAGTTTTAGCGGCCCCAGCAGGCGCAGGAGCGGGGGGAGTCGGAACTACAGCGGGTGTCGTGCCATCCTCTGATGTGGGGGCAGGCGTCGTTGGCAGGTCGAGACGTGGCAGGCTGCCGCGGAGCGGGCCTTCCTGTTTCTCGTTTTCCACGCGCAACTGGCGCACGACTGTGAAGTGCAGCATCTCCGACGGGCTGGCCAGCTTGTTCATCACCAACTGGAGGGAACCCTGATCGCAGGTGAATGTCAGGGTCAGTTGCCTACGCTCCACCACCTTTGCGATTTCTTTGACCACGTCAGCCTTCTTGGCTGCCTGCTTCCCCTTCCGGTTCTTCGTTGCCGGGGATTTCTTCACTTCCTTCACGGGTGCCGGAGGAGGAGCCACGATTCCCTTCTCAATCGCAAGTTCTGACCGCTCGATGCTGTCAATCGAACTCACTCCACTGCTGATGCACAAGTTCACGACGGCATCCACTGCGGCAAGATAGTCGCCCAACTGGGTCGCGGCCTCCCCTGAGCGCGGCAGATTGGAATTGTAGCTGTCGAAACCAAACGAGAACTCCTTGGGCAGCTTCGTGATCGGCTGATTTGTCGCGGGGTCAATCGCGGCCTTGCGGGTCTCAGCGATGCGCTGCTTCAACTTGGCTTGAAACTCCGTGTCAGACAATGGCACCACAGGCTGCTGCAAGGCGAGCAGCACTGTGCCGAGCTTGCCAACAGCCTCCTCATATTCCGAGATGGCATCGTCCTTGGCGGTCACGTTCTCCAAACTCGGAAAAACCTTGCCGCCTTTGAGTGTCGTGACCGTGTTGGACTGCGTCTGGTAGGCCTCGAGCGATTCAGAGTACCCAAAATACGACATCACCAGCACCGCCGCCAGCCCCAGCCCACCCGCCACCATCACCCCGATGATCGACGCCAATGTTTTGTTTTCTCGCATCCAGTTCATTATTTCTTGAACTCCATTGGCTCCTTGAGCGGCAGCCGTATGTCGAATTTATAAGCGTAGCGATCTTCCTCCACACCAGTCTCCGCTTTCACGAAAGTCTGAAGGTTGTCACCGATGTTCGCGGTCGCGAAGAAGTCTGCCTTCGCAATCGCCTTTGCAAAATCATAGACCACCTGCTGGCCGGCGTCGTTTTTGCGATAAAGCCCCTTGAGGCGCAGTTCATACGTTGCAGGCGCTGAGGCCGTCGCTGTGGCACCGGCGGGCGGCGCAGGCGAAGGCGCGGCGTCCTGCCCTTCGGGCAACGCGGAACCTTTCACCATCTCAGGCGTCGTGGATTTTCCGCTTTTCAGAGGCTCGATCACCGTGAGCCAGATGAGATCGTTCTCGAATTTGTTGTTAAGCTCAGCCAGTAGCCGGACCCAATACGAGCGGTCCTTGATCGCCGTCTCGAGCTGCGCGCTTTGCCCCTTCAATTCCTCGAGTCGGCTGTCGAGATCCCGGATTTCGTCCGCATATCCCTTCAGCTCATCATGCTCAGCCTGACTTTGCGAAATGCGCTCCTGCACAACGCGGTTGGCGGACTTGAAATAGAATATCCCCGCGCCGAGCGCGGCGAACAAGCAAAGCATCGCCAAGATCAAAGCCGGGGAGCGTTTTGCGGCATCGCGTGAAATCGCCACAGCATCCGGTACCAGCTCCAGCTCGACCGGGCAGCTCCCGCCGCCACGCAGCGCAAGGCCTACCAGCTCGCCCATCGCGTGGGCTTCCGCACCGGCGGCGCCGCTGTCCACACCCCGATCGATCTGCACACCGCGCAATGGATTCAGCAGCTCGACAGGCAGCTTCAGCTTCTCCTGAAAAAACTCCAGCACACCGGGCAGCCCTGCTCCGCCACCGGCCAGGAACACGCGCTTCGGCGGACTGCCACCTTGCTGGCTCCGATAGTAATTGATGGTGCGCGTCACTTCACCGTGAAGACGGGTCATAGCGTTGCGGATCACCTTGGACAAAGCGGCCACCGCAGGGTCCGCGTGCTCCTCGACGGCCCCGCCGAAGGCCACAAAACCGTGCTCGCGCTTCTGGCTCTCTGCATCTCCAAAGCCAAGATTAAACTCCTTGCCGACCGCTGTGGTGACCGTCGCGCCGCCGACCAGGATGTTTCGCGTGAACAACCTGTCCCCCTCCACGAACACGAGATTCGTCGAGCGGGCACCGAGATCGATGATCACCACGGGCTCGTCCGCGTCAGGGTAACTGTAGCGAAATGCGTTGAAGAGAGCCATCGGCGCCAAGTCCACCCCCGCGCCCTTCATGCCGCCCGCCTCGACTTGATCGTTGAGGTCGTTCAGCGAGTCCGCTTTCATGGCCACCAGCACCACCTCAGGCTCGATCGCCCCTTTCTCCCCCACCAACTCAAAATCCCAGACCACTTCGTTGATCGGGAACGGCACGTTCTGGCGCGCCTCAAACTCCACGATCTGCTCCAGCTTGTCCCCCTGCACCGGCGGCAGTTTCACAAAACGCGTGAACACCGTGTGCCCCGCGACCGCATACCAGACGCTGCTCTTGGAAAGCCTGAGCTTCGACGCCAGATCCTCGATCGCCACCTTGAGCTGCGGCAGGCGCGTCGCGTCCACTGACGGATCGCCGGCCATCTCGGCGAAGGCGTACCGTTTCAACGTCAGGTCACCACCTGCGCTCTTGCTGAAAACGGCCGCACCAACCCGCTGCGATCCGAGGTTGAGTACCGTGATGTTCTTGTTGTCTGCCATGCGCTGCGGTTCGGCGGATTGGATTGAGAGTGCGTTTTACTTATCCTTCGTCTGGAGGTCGTAGTCAGCCCACAGCGGGGCAAACGGTGTCTTGCTCTTTGCGATGACTCCGCCGTCTTGAAACTCGAACTTGGTTCCGTCAGGCTGCTTGTCTGAACCGATCCACCATGGCGACCCTTTGTTGGAGTAAATCGCGATCACCTGCCCGCCAGCATAGACTTCGATTCCGATGGCCAGCACATCTGACTTGCCCCCGGCGTCTTTCTGCAGCGCCTTCTTCAGCGTGGCCGGAGTGATGTAGGCCAGCGCATGGGAACTATCACCCGCCTTGGATGCCGGGACGTTCTCGAAAGTGATTTTTCCAGTGAGGACGATCGACTTTCCATCCTTCGACTTTGCGCTCACGCCGATGAAGTATTTGAAATCCAGCGCCGCATACACGCCTTCCTTGCCGCCAAGGTCCCGCGCCAAATCCACGTCGAGCTCACTGTCCAGCTCCAGCCACTGTTTCGGCTTCCAACGCTTTTCCGTCACGCCACGTGGCATGTAGTCAGGCGTCATCTGCTGCTCGAGCTTCGTGTCTTTGATTTTGACCTTGACCTCCTGGCTGGGGTCCTGCTGCGCCTGAAGCGATGCGGTGAAAAGCACTGCCGCGCCGAAAAGAATAAAGGGTTGGATTTTCATGACTGGAAAAAGCGGTTGGGGAATATCTCTTTTAACAGGGACGACTCACTTTCATCAAGCAGGGATTTTCAGAAAGTTGCGAAAATATTCAATCGTGGTGCGAATGCCGTCATCAAAAGCGACTTTCGGCTCCCATTGGAGCTTCTGGCGCGCGAGCGTGATGTCCGGGCGACGCACCTTCGGATCATCGACAGGCAGCGGGCGCCAGTCGATCTCCGACTTGCTACCTGTCACGTCCAGGATCTTCTTGGCAAACTCGAGCACGGTCATCTCACCGGGATTGCCGATGTTCACCGGCTCATGGTAGCCACCCTGGGAGAGACGGTAGATCCCGTCGATCAAATCGCTCACGTAGCAAAAGCTGCGCGTCTGGGATCCGTCGCCGAACACGGTGAGCGGGCGCCCTTGGAGCGCCTGGCCGATGAAGGCCGGCACCACGCGCCCGTCCTCCAGCCTCATGCGCGGGCCGTAAGTGTTGAAGATGCGCACGATCTTGGTGTCCACATTGTGAAAGCGATGATAGGCCATCGTGATGGCCTCCGCGAAACGCTTTGCCTCATCGTACACGCCGCGCGGTCCCACCGGGTTCACATTGCCCCAGTATGTTTCCTTCTGCGGATGCTCCAGCGGGTCGCCATAGCACTCGCTGGTCGATGCGATGAGAAAGGTGGCGTTCTTCGCCTTGGCAAGGCCCAGCGCGTTATGCGTGCCGAGACTTCCCACCTTCAGCGTCTGGATCGGCAGTTGCAGGTAGTCGATCGGACTCGCCGGGGACGCCATGTGAAACACCAAGTCCACCTCGCCGGGGAGGTAGATGTAATTCGTCACATCATGATGGATGAAACGGAAGTCCGCGTTGCCCGCGAGGTGCTCGATGTTGCGCACATTACCCGTCAGCAGGTTGTCGATGCCGATGACCTTGTACTCCCGCGCAAGAAGGTAATCAGACAGATGGGACCCCAGAAACCCTGCGGCACCGGTTACGACTGCGGTCTTTTTTTGTGTTCCCATTCTTGGCTGAAAAAGCAGCGCCCGACTTTGTGACAGTTCCGATTGCTTGCAAGCGAAACAACCACTCCGCTCTCTCGCGCCGATTGCAGATCAATTTGAGCGGCCGAGATACGTGCCGTCCTCGGTCTTCACCGTGATCTTGTCGCCGGGTCCGATGAACAAAGGCACCTGCACACGCAGGCCTGTTTCCGTGATGGCCTCTTTGTACACGTTGTTTGCCGAGTCACCCTTCACCCCGTCCGGTGATTCGGCGATGCTCATCACGACCGAGGCGGGCAGTTCGATGCCGGCGACCACTTCATCCGCCAGGAGGATCATGTACTTCTGTCCTTCGATGAGGTAGTCCTTCTCCTTCTTCACCATGTCGGCTCCGAGCAGCACGTCCTCGAACGTGGTGGGATGCATGAAATGGTAACCGTCCGTGTCCTTGTAGCTGTACTCGTGCGAGTCGCGCGAGAGGTTCACCGAGTCCAGCGACTCATTCGACGTCATGCGCAGGTTATAGACCTTGCCGATGGTGATGCTGCGGATGGACATCTGCACATACGAGGCCATGCGCGGCGGCGTCTTGAGTTCAAAGTCGGAGACCACGCACACATCATTGTTGTAGCGGACAGCGTGGCCTTTGCGGAGGTTGATGACAGGGGTTGAAGCCATAGGCCGCCGTCCATAGACATGTCTGGCCTGATTGCAAGGGATTCATCCGCCCGGACTCCCGCGCGCACTTTGCACGCCTCAGCCTACACCTGCACCCATGGCTTTTTCGGCGTCGTGATGAACGCGTCGCGCAGGTAAACGGGCTCCAGCGGCGTGGCGTTCTGACGCGCGATCTCGTCCGCGGTGAGACACGCGGCGAGTTCCGCAAGACGGCTGGCGCACGGCTTGGTGAGGCGGATGCCGTCGATCTCGGCGACGCGTGGCTCGAACGTCACGACGGAATGCGCGCCGTGTTCTCGCAGCCACGCCGGGAGCTCCGCATACGCCAGCAGCTGGATGCCATCGCAAATGTCGCCATCACCGATGCGAGCCGTGTAGTAGCTGTCGCGCCGCGCATCGCCGACGATACAAAAGCCGCCGGCCTCAGCGCCTTCCTTTGGAGCAAGGATTGACGGCAGGCCCACCACTTGCGCGCCACGCGAAAGCGCGATGCCCTGCGCGGCGGCGATGGCGATGCGAACGCCGGTGTAGGACCCCGGCCCCGTGCCGACCACGATCAAATCGAGCGCGCCGCCCGCAGCCGCCAACGCGTCACGCAGCGGCGCGAACATTTGCGCGTTGTGCGAGCGTTGGGAGGCAAACTCGCTGTAGAAAACAACCTCACCGCTCCGCACGACGGCGATCTGGCCGGCTGGCGTGGAAATCTCGATGGCGAGGATCGTGCCGCATTTCTGCGCGGCCTCCGTGCGCGAGCTGCCGTCCTCAATCATCGCGGTGCCTCCCCTTCCCTCGCCGTGCGAGCGCCGTCCGCGACGTGCTCGAGATAAAACCACCGCGTGTGGCGCGGCATCACCTGCGGAAAACGGTCCGCCCACTCCACGACCATCACGCCGGGCTCATCGAGATACTCGTCCCAGCCGAGCGAAAGCACCTCGGCTTCGGCTGCCATGCGGTAGAAATCGAAATGATAAACCGGCAGGCGGCCGTCGATGTATTCGTGCACCAGCGTGAACGTGGGGCTGGTCACCTCCGCGCGGGATTCCACGCCGCTCACGATGCCCTTCGTCGCCTGCGTTTTTCCCGCACCGAGATCGCCGCACAGCGCGATCACATCTCCGGCGCACAAGG
Source organism: Verrucomicrobiaceae bacterium (assembly GCA_031411695.1). Classification (GTDB taxonomy): domain Bacteria; phylum Verrucomicrobiota; class Verrucomicrobiia; order Verrucomicrobiales; family Verrucomicrobiaceae; genus JAIBCL01. Next base: position 5,224 of record JANOBO010000220.1, on the reverse strand, counting down.
TCCCGCCGAGTTCCCGGCCCCATGCGAGGGTTTCATCAGGTGAGTTCAGCGTGATCATGGTTTGCTTGCAAAGTGATCCCACCCGCGCGCTTGGAAAGCCGGAGCCGCTCCCTGCCCTGCGGCGACGAGCGTCCCGATGGCGGTGAGCGGCACCTGAGGAAAGGCGTGGTGCCACTGCTTTCGCAGCCGCGCCGTGCTCTTGGGCGACACCGCGAAAAGAAGTTCGTAATCCTCACCGTCCCCCCAGGCTTGCTCCATCGTGCAGCCAGCCGTGCGCGGCAGCGCGGATTCATCGACGATGAACTCCAGGCCGCTCGCACGAGCCAGCCTGGGCAGGTCTTTGGCCAGTCCGTCGCTGATGTCCATCATCGCGTGGATGGCGAATTTTTTTACCAGCCACTGCCCCTCTTTCACGCGCGGCGTGAAGTCGAGATGCTTCCCCTTGATCGATCCGCCGAGAAGCCCCGTCACAAACAACACATCGCCCTCCTTTCCCCCGCGCCGGTTTGACCAGCGGGCGGCCGGCACATGACCGAGCATGCTGATGGAGATCACGATGGTGTCCCCGCGCGAGGTCTCACCGCCGACGATGTTGATCCCGAACGGTGCCGCCGCCTCCCGGATGCCCGCGTACAATGCCTCCACATAGCGCACCTCCGTCGCGCGGCGGACCACCAGCGTGACGACGGCGTGCGCGGGATGTCCGCCCATCGCGGCGATGTCACTGACCACACGGGAGAGCGCTTTTTTCCCGATCAAGCGCGGCGGCGTCTCGCGCAGAAAATGAATGTGCTCCACCACGGCATCGGTTTTGAAAAGCAGATGCCTGCCGGCCGGCGGTGCGTGAATGACCGCGCAATCATCGCCAGGTCCGGCGATCACGGTGCGGTCCAGCGGCAGCCCGTCGGTCAGGCGGCGGATGAGATCGTCTTCACCAATGTTCGCGAGGGTTTGCATGTCACTTCGGGCCGTCGGGATAAAGCAGGAGAAGCGCCGTGCTCGTGCCATTGAAGAAGGCGTGCATCCACATGGGCACCAGCAGGCAGCCGCTGCGCTCATAGGCGGCGCACAATCCGAGGGCGAGAACAAATAGCGGAACGAAAAAACCCACATGCATGTGGACGACGGCAAACAGCGACGCCGAGCAGACGGCCGCAAACCAAGTGTCTGTGTAACGCTTCAGCACGCCGTAGATGAAGCCGCGAAAGACGACCTCCTCCACCAGCGGCGCGACGATCACCGCAGCGATTCCCATCATCACTTTGAGAGGGATCTGCTGTGCGGTTTTAAACGCCTTCGCTGCCTCCTGCGGCTGGATGTCGGGCCACACGCCCTTTCCCAGATGCGTCACCGCGACTGCGACGATGGAAACCAAAACATAAACGGGAATGATGCTCAGCAACGCGATGCCAGCCGCCCTCGCGACCGAAAGCCGGCGCAGTCCGAAAAGCTCGGCCGGACTCAGCCCGCGGAAGACCACGAGGTAAAGCAGCAGCATGACGCAGAGCGCCAGCATGAAGACGATGTTCACGAAGATCATCGAAGCGCTTGGCGCCATCTCCGCAGAAGCGGGCTCGCCTTGTGAGGCCAGCCCTGACAGCATGAGCGAGGCCATCAGGGAGGCGGCGACGACATCAGGCAGCGCAAAAGCCCGTACGCTCACACCACCATCCGCGTTCCATGCCAGCGCCGGCCGGCGGGCGCGCAGGAACGCATACGCAGCGATGCCAAAAGCGATGGCCATGACCGTCACGGCCGCGACATCTCTCAATACGGCAAGCGTCGTGCTGTCAGGCATCGGATGGGGGATGGGATCAGCGTGCGGGAAACTAACGGGCAAAAGTGCCAGGCAGAAAATAGGCACGGCCGGGCTCGAGGCGCGGCAGCATGTGGCTGAGCACATCGACCTCGATCTTTTTTCCTGCGGACGACTCGGCCATCCCGAGCACATCGAACAATCCCACCGAGCGGTGATACTTCACCACCATCGCGTCCGGAGCGGAACCGAGCTGCCGTGCGAGCGTGTAGGCGTCCTCGATGTAGCCGATCTGATCCACGAGCTTGCTTTTCAAAGCCTCGCCGCCAAGAAGCACACGGCCGTCGGCGACTGTGGTCTTCAGCATATTCTTATCAAGCTTCCGCGCTTCGGCGACGATGCCGAGAAAGCGGTCATACATCTGCGTGACGAGGTTCTGGATGTAGGCCTTCTCGTCTTCGCGCATCGGGCGCGCGCCGCTGAGCGTGTCCTTGAAAGCGCCGCTGGTGAAGGTGTTCGTGCCGAGCCCGACCTTCTCGAACAGCCCGTGGTAAGTGAAGGACTCCATGATCACGCCGATGCTGCCTGTGAGCGTGGTCTCGCTGGCGACGATCTTGGTGGCCCCGCACGAGATGTAGTAGCCACCCGAGGCCGCCATCGAATCCATGTAAACGATCACGGGTTTCTTTTTCGCCGCCTCCTTTACCGCGGCATACAAGATGTCGGATGCGGTGACCTCGCCGCCCGGAGAATTGATGTGCAGGACGATGGCCTTCACGTGCTTGTCAGCAACCGCCTGCTCCAGCGCGCGCTTGATGGTGGAGACCATCGGCAGGCCGTGGTCGAAGAAGCCGCCGCCGATTTCAGACGAGCTGATGATGCCCTCGAGATCGATCTGCACGATGCGGTCAGCCGCGCCTGCCTTCCCGGCCTGCTCGAGCTGCTCGGAAAACTTCTCCAGCGGCTTCACCGATTGCATGGCCGGCGCACCGAAGGAGATAGCGTTCGCCCCGAACTGCATCGCGTTCAGCGCGAGGCTGGCGATGAGCGCGAGAAACAGGAGAACGACGAGACAGCCGACCACGGTCTTTTGATTCATGAGGCGGCCACCTTAGACACCGCTGAATCGAAAGCAATGTCGCTCCTCCGAAAGCATGGCGCCTGCCGCTGCGGCGACGAGGCTAGTATGCGCCCGCCTTCAAGTCATTGAAGGCCCCGCCCAGATGCTCGCTGACATCCCCGGCGGATAATGACTCGATGGAATGCCTTCCGCTCGCGAGCGCGATTTCCGCCGCGCGCCCGCAGAGCCACGCGCCGAGGCCGGCCGCGTCGAAGCAGGAAACACCCTGCCCGATGAGCGCGGCGCAGAGTCCGCTCAGCACATCCCCATTGCCGCCCGTTGCCATGGCCGGTGTTCCTGTGGTGTTGAAGCAAGTGGTGTCACCTGATTTCGCGATGACGGTGCGCGAACCTTTTAGCAAAAGCGTGCAGTGTGGATGCGCGCCGGAAAACGCCTCGGCCAACGCGCGACGACTCAGCGCCTTCCATTCCGGATGCGCGTGAAAAAAGCGCGCCATCTCACCCGGATGCGGCGTGAGCAGCCTCGGCGCGCCAGCTTGAAGCGCGGATGGAATGTCAGATCGCGCGAGCATGGTGAGCGCGTCCGCATCGATGACGACGGGCATCCGCGCCGACCGAATGACCTCGAGCACCTCATCCTCCGATTCAAACCCGAGGCCAGGCCCGATGGCCAGCGCATCGTGGGGCGCTGAAACGACATCGCGGTAGTCTTTGACCACACGCACCATCACCTCCGCGGGTGCCTTCGCGGCGATGAGTGGATACACATCCTCCTTCACCCATAATGTCACCAGTCCCGCGCCACCGCGCAGCGCGCCTTTCGCGGCAAGCAAGCCAGCGCCAATAAATCCGCGCGATCCCGCGATGATGCCGACGCGCCCCGCATCGCCCTTGTGAAAATCGAAGGAGCGGCGCGGAAGCTTCTCCCTCAGACTCTCCGCCGTGAGCACTCGTGCCGATGGCTCGGCTGCGTCCTCGCTGAGCGCCCGCAGCCGCACGAACGTCAGGCGGCCGACAAGCGGCGTGGCAGAGTCAGCGAGCAGCCCTGCCTTCACACGGCCAATGGTCACCGTGATGTCCGCCTCCACGCAGCCTACGCCGGGCAGACCTGTGTCGGCATCCAGTCCCGAAGGAATGTCCATCGCGACTGTCACGGCGTGCCGGCTTTTGCGCAGGGCATTCATTTCAGAGGCGAGTGTGAGCAAAGCACCTCGCATCGGCCCGGACACACCGATCCCGAGCAGGCCGTCGAGCATCACAAGCGGACCGGCGGCAATCTCCGCCTCAAGATGCGGCGACACCGCGCGCCAATGACGCGCCGGCAGCTCACGGAATTCACCTTCCGGAAACGCGAGCCTGGCGTGGAGTCGCCACCCTGACCTCTGCAAGTCGCGCGCGGCTACCAAGGCGTCGCCAGCGTTGTTTCCCTTGCCGAGAAAAAGCAGCAGCGATCCCGGCTGTGGGAAAAACTGCCGTACCACATCCGCGATCCCCAGCCCGGCCTGCTCCATCAATTCATCCGCCGACACGCCACTGGCGAACGCCTCTTCCTCGAGTTCACGCATCCGGCGGCAGTCCACGATCATCGCAGCGCCTCCCGATTCACTCAGTGATTGGCCTTCCGGTAGGCGACGATGCCTTGCGCGATGCCTTCGGCGATCCTCGCGCGAAACTCGCCGGTCAACATGCGAGAGCGCTCCGTGGAGTTGCTCACGAAACCACACTCGACGAGCACCGCCGGATTGCGTGTCGTGTTGCGGATCACATGGAAATTGGCGGTCTTCACACCTCGATTGATCATGCGGGTGCGCTGCACCAAGTATGCCTGAATGTAAGAAGCCAGGGAGAAGCCGGACGAGTATTTGTGGTACGTTTCCACGCCGGCGCCGCTGCCGCCGCGGTTGTAGTTGTAATGGATGCTGACGAAGATCGCGTTTCCGTACCGGTTTCCCGCCGCCGCCCGATCAGGGAGCGGGATGAAGACATCGCGGCTGCGCGTCATCACAACCTTGAGACCTGACTGACGCAGCAGCTGCTCCACGCGCCGTGCGGTGTCCAGCGCGAGGTGTTTCTCGAACACATAACCGATGCTGGCACCGCGATCGTGCGCGCCGTGTCCCGGATCGAGCACCACCGTGTCAAAAGCAGAGGCGGTCTGCGATGCCCCGGTGAGGAAAAGCACCCACATCCAAACGATGGCAATGCGGCAACGCGCCGTACAGCCTCTCATCGCCGGTTCACTTCGCTGACTCTCAATTCGCTCGAACACAATCTTGGGATTTTCCGTGGCTGCCGCGTGAATTTCATAGTTAGCCTCCCATGTAGGGCTGGCAAGCTCTTTGGCATGGTTACGTTAACAAACAGCCCCGCGACTCTACGTGCAACGGC